>CAJQQA010000001.1 GCA_905480355.1 uncultured Flavobacteriales bacterium
TTCAGGAGTAGTATCAGATGCGCTTTGTTTTGCAACAGGTACTGGTGAAATTGACATAGATGTATGGGGTGGAACAGCTTCGTATGCTTATGCTTGGACTAATACAGATTTAACGCAAGATGTAATTGGATTGACTACAGGGAATTATTCAGTCACAATTACTGATTTCAATAATTGCCAATTAACATTAGATTATTTTGTTGATCAGCCAGCAGCAATTACGGCAACGACAGATTTTACAGAAGTTGTATGTTATGGTGAATCAACTGGAACGGCAACAATTAATGCTAGCGGTGGAACAACACCCTATAATTATTCTTGGCAAAATTCAGTTAATTTATTTTCAGAGAATAATACTACTTTAACGGATATACCTGCTGACAATTATCAAGTAACATTAACGGATGACAGAGGGTGTGTATTTGTTGAAAATATTAATGTTACTCAACCCGCTCCATTATTATTGTCTAATACATTTATCAATGTTTCGTGTTACGGTGGTGACAATGGATCAATTAATTTAACAGTAAGTGGGGGAAGACCACCTTATACATATACCTGGACGAATTCAGTAGGAACAATTGTTGGTTCAACACTAAATATCGGAACATTATTAGCAGAAACATATACAGTAGAAGTGAAAGACGATAGTCTTTGTACGGCGTATTTAAGTCAAGAAATAACACAACCACCTCTGCCAATTTCTACGTCATTTGAGCAAGTTGACGTTTTATGTTTTGGAAACAACACAGGAAGTATAGATTTAACAGCAATAGGAGGGACACCACCTTATAGTTACACTTGGACTTCAGGTCAAGATACAGAAGATATAGAAAACTTGTTGACTGGTACATATGGCTACTCGGTAATTGATGCTAATCTTTGTGTTGAAAATGGATCTGTTTTTATAGACCAGCCAAACGCACCTTTGGAAGCCACTTTTGTTGTAACAGATGCAAACTGCTTCGGAGAAAACAATGGTATTTTGGATATGACTGTAACTGGTGGAACACCGGAATACACATTCTCTTGGATTAACAGTACTTTTAGTTTAAGTATAGCAACGGAAGATTTGAATGGTTTTGTTGCTGATACATATACTTATGAGGTTATTGATGATAACGCCTGTATTTTAGGGGGTAGTATTGATATTAACGAACCGGATGAACTAATTACTTCACTAACACCAACTCACATTCTCTGTTATGGGGAATCGACCGGTGAGCTTGATTTAACCGTAGTAGGAGGTAGTTTACCATATGGATATGTTTGGTCAAATGGACCAGTGATCGAGGATTTGGTTGGCTTAATTGCTGGATCTTATGGAGTTACTGTAACGGATGACCATAATTGTCAGTCAACCATTAGTGATGCATTAACTCAACCTTCAGATACTATTAGCTATAGCTTTGACGTTTTTGATGTTTCATGTAATGCTGGGGCAAATGGAGCAATTGATTTATTTGTCTCTGGTGGAACACCTAGTTATGACTATTTATGGTCAACTGGAGAAACAATAAGTAACATCGAGGATCTTACAGCCGGCTTCCATATTTTTGAGCTACTGGATGCGAATGCTTGTTACTTTAGTGATTCAATTTATGTTGACCAGCCTGATCCTATGTTATTGAATGAGGTCGTAACGCCCGTATCATGTTATGGGGGGGAAGATGGTTTAATTGATATTTCTCCAACAGGAGGAACAGCTCCATTTACATACTCATGGTACAATTCTGTATTTGCCTTGGCAGTGCAGACAGAAGATTTGACTGGTAGTGCGGATATTTATCAAATTGAAATGATTGATTCGAATGGATGTTTTTACGAAGCATTCATTGATCTTCCAGAACCAGATAGTATCAAAATAGATTACACGATTAAACAAGTAACTTGTTATGGTTGGAGTGATGGGGCAATTTTCGTCGATATTTCTGGCGGAAATCCTGACTATACGACTACTTGGTCGAATGGCAATTTAAATGAAGACCTCATCGATGTTATCTCTGATACGTTTGAATTGGTAATAGTTGACATGAAAGGTTGTACAGATACTTTAGTCGAATTTGTTCCGCAACCTGATTCATTAATCATCGATTTTCAAATAACTCCAGCTTCATGTATTGATGCATTAGACGGAATAGCTTTGGCATTAGTTACGGGAGGTAATGGAGGTTATTTATATGATTGGTCAACTGGAGCAACGGATGAAGCCCTTGTTGGTGAGACAGGAACTTACAATCTTATAGTGACTGATATTCTAGAATGCACAGCTGATGGAGAAGTATTTATACCTTATTTGGAACTACCATGTATTGATCCGCCGAATGCCTTTACACCAAATGGAGATGCTTACAATGATAGTTGGCAAGTAGACAACATAAATTTTTATAAGGACGCTGAGGTTATTATTTTTAATAAATGGGGAAATAAAATCCATAGACAAACAGGAACTTACGATCCATGGGATGGGACTATTAATGGAGTCCCTGCTCCTTCTGCAACATATTATTGGATAATTAATCCGAACTATAAGAGTCGTGAATCTTTCACAGGAAATTTAACTATTATAAGATAGCAATGAAGAGTTTATTAATTATCGTTTTCGTCAGTGTTTCGTCTGCATCTTTTAGTCAGCAGTTGCATATGAATACCAACTATATTTTTAATGAAATGTTGGTGAATCCTGGTGCCACAGGGTCAAAAAAGGACTACATTCCTTTACATCTCAATTTCCGCAAACAATGGACTAATTTTCCTGGCTCACCTACTACGCAATCATTATCATGTCACTCAGAAGTAGATCGCAACTTTGGATTTGGAGGAACTATATTTAATGACTTTTCTGGCCCTAGCCGCAGAACAGGTATTAACGCTAATGGCGCCTACATCATGAAATTGGACGGTAATAATAAAGAGAAGTTTATTGGGTTTGGCCTAGGAGTGACTTTAGCACAACACTCTATCGATATAAACAAATTGAATACGTATTTACCAGATGACCCAGCAGTAATCAGAGGGTATAACAACGTTGTTGTTCCTGATGCAAATGTAGGAGTGTATTTTAAATGGAAAAAAAATGCTTATGTTGGCCTCTCTGGATATAATTTAGTAGAGTCAGACAGAGACTTGTATGATTTCGAAAATCCATTGTATAATCCCTTGGCACGGACATACTACTTGTTAGCTGGTTATGACATTCTTACCGAAGGCAAAATGGTGTATAAAACATCAACTTTAGTTCGGGCGATTGAGACAGGTACTGTGCAATTTGATGTAACCGCAATTGGCGTATGGAATAATACAGCATGGCTAGGTTTTTCGTACAGAAATCTAGACGCAATATCTGCACTTGTAGGTGTACAACTTGGCCAGTTTAAATTGGGCTACTCGTATGATTATACCCTTTCGGATATTGGTCGTTATTCAAGTGGATCGCATGAAGTCTTTCTTGAATTACAAATGTATAATATGCCAGGTAAAGGCCGTAAAAATTGGTTCAAGAGAAGTTTAAGATATGCACCAAAAATTTAAGGTGATTCTGAATAGCCCTCAGGGATTTCTGTCGAAAAAACATTTTGGTCAATTTCTTCTATAAAATTCACTGCAGTATAAGTCATTTGAAACCCTTTGACCTCTAACTGAAACCATAAAGGAAAACCTGGAATAGAAGGATTCATTAAGGACTGACCGCGAAAATTAATGTCAATTTCATCTGTACACCAATATGGTATACTATTGCCATTAGTTAGTAGCTCTACATAATAACATTTAAATCCTAGAATTTGTTTTGTTGAGTCACGGTATACAACAACTTCACCATGTTCATCGTTTCGAGTAATTGTTCCTTCTGTATTTATTTGTTTCTTATGAGCAAATTTCGTGGATTTATTAGAAGTAAGAGTCAGAATTTCACCTTCGGAATAATTATAGATATAAGTATTATCTGTGATGTCACCTATATGAGAATCTATTCTATACATGTCTCCAGCAAATGAAATCTCCATTCTGCTTTTCCATAACATCCTGGCAGCATTAAGATTGGCCTGAGTTGTGTCAATTGGCAAAAGTTGGATGGCATATTTCAAATAACCCTCATTTATCTGTGAGGTGGCATTGAAATTTAAAACAATAAAAATGATAAGTAGTTTATACATCAAAGCAAAAATAACTATTAAGGTTCTTTTAACCTAATGCGAATGCTGCACTGATTATTTCCCGTAAAGATACCAAAGAGGTAACGAAAAAGGCAACAACTTAAAAGGGATTTTTCCTCAAACCGTGGTTAAAGAGATAGTTACATTAATTATGGGGGCTTCCTCCTCAAGTACTAACAAGCCTTGAAGTCATTTGATCATAAAGATTTTATGTTTTAAGCAGTTGCGCTTACTCAACATTTCTTTATTTTGCTCTAAGGTTGGATTCATTTAATATGCCGATTCTATTTTAGGAAAGACCTAAGGCATCCTTATATTTCGTAAATAGTTACCTTTAAGCACATTTATATTAAACTACTAATCTCAATCGAATGCTTTGGACAAAAAAAAGAAAGAATAAATCGAATGGCTTAATAACACTATCGATAGTTTGAAAAGTGAAGCAACAGGAAATAATATGTAATCAGCACGGAAATATGAGAATTACGTTTTACATCGCATTTGGTTTTTTATTTGTTTTGAATACCTCGTGCGGTCAAACGGCAAAAGCAACTAATAAGGAGAATTCAGATCACAAGTATACAAACGAGCTAATCCATGAGAGTAGCCCTTATTTGTTACAACACGCTCATAATCCAGTTAATTGGTATCCATGGGGAGACAAAGCTCTACAAAAAGCTAAGGACGAAAATAAGATATTAATCATTAGTGTGGGTTATTCTGCTTGCCATTGGTGCCATGTAATGGAACACGAAAGCTTTGAAGATACTGCGGTTGCGAAAATCATGAACGATAATTTTGTTTGCATTAAGGTAGATCGAGAAGAGCGGCCAGATGTGGATCAAATATATATGACTGCCGCACAGTTAATTACTGGTAGAGGTGGTTGGCCCTTAAATGTTCTTGCTTTGCCCGATGGAAGACCATTCTATGCTGGTACTTATTTTGAAAAGAATCAATGGACTCAAGTTCTCGAATATTTCATCAACCTTAGGAAAAATGATCCAGCCAAATTAAAAAGTGAAGCAGAGAAAATCACTCAAGGAATATCTTCGGTTGAAAATGTTATGCTTAATAAGGACGAAGTTTCCTTTTCGTTGAAAAACTTAGATGACAGTTTTAACCTTTCAAGCATAAATTTAGATTACGTAAAAGGTGGAGGATTAAAAGCTCCTAAGTTTCCAATGCCATCTGCATGGGAATACATGATGCATTATAGTTATATCAGTAACAATAGAAGCGCTCAGAGAGCAGTAGATGCTACACTGAATAACATGGCATATGGAGGGATTTATGACCATGTCGGTGGTGGATTTGCACGTTACTCTACAGATGTAAACTGGCATATTCCTCATTTTGAAAAAATGCTCTACGATAATTCACAATTGGTCAGCCTGTATGTGCATGCTTGGCAAAAAACGAAAGATCCACTGTATAAAAAAGTTGTGGTTGAAACCTTGGAGTATATTGAACGCGAAATGACTTCATCAGAGGGAGGATTCTATTCTTCCTTGG
>CAJQQA010000002.1 GCA_905480355.1 uncultured Flavobacteriales bacterium
TCATTCTGGTTTTCGGCTGTAGAGGGTGAGGTATACGCAATGTCGTCTATGTTCACTGCCGCTATTTTCTGGGCAATTCTGAAATGGGATGAGGAAATGGTTGAAATTAAAAATGGATTAATTCCGCAAGGATACTCTCCAGACCGATGGCTTTTACTTATTATGTTTCTTTTAGGCTTGGCAATTGGAGTCCATTTATTAGGTATTCTAGTCGTTCCAGCAATAGCATATGTGATTTATTTCAGGTACGAGAAAACCGTAGCTCCAATGCGATTTTTTGGTGTTGGAATTCTATCACTTATCCTTCTTGGGTTTATTCAAGTAGGGGTAATTTCAGGATCTATTTCTATCGCTTCAATGTTCGAAGTGAGCTTTGTTAAGTCACTCGGAATGCCTTTTTTCTCTGGGACAATATTCTTCTTTGTACTTCTCATGGTAGTGAGTTATTTTCTGGTTAAATATGCAAGAAAGAAGGGACATCGAATACTCTATTCTGCCACTTTAGGCTTGGTCTTATTACTTATTGGTTATGGTTCTTTTGCAGTAATTGTAATTCGTTCAAATGCCAATACGCCATTGGATGAGAATGATCCGGAAAACTTGGTGACATTACAGGCTTATTTAAAGCGTGAGCAATATGGTTCATCGCCTATATTAAAAGGTGGTTTTTGGAATTCTAAAGAAAACCCAAGAACTGATTTCTCAGATATTTCTCCTTTTTACTTGCGTCGTTTTGTTGTTAAGAAAAATGATGTCGCATTGAAGGCTTTTGAGGATGAATCACGAGCACAAGAATTCGCAAAAACTGTAGAAGGAGGAGCAGAGGTAAATGAAGATTATTTCGAGTCGAATGCAAGTAGTCGAAAAAATGCCATCGCTACTTTCTCACAAACGACAATTTTCCCTCGGATGTTCATGAATAATGACGCAAGAAGGATTCAAGGGTATAAAAATTGGTCAGGATATGATGCCAATGACGGTAAACTGACAGAGAAAGGGAAGGATGGGAATCGCTTGCCTACCTTCGGTGAAAACTGGCAATTCTTTACGCATTATCAAGTAAATTGGATGTATTGGAGGTATTTTATGTGGAACTTCTCAGGGCGTCAAAATGACATACAAAATACCGAAGGTGGTTCAATGCAAGGGAACTGGATTTCAGGATTCAGTTCTGTCGATAACGCACGCCTTGGAAATCAAGATGAGTTTGCGCCCTACTTTACATCCGAGAACCCATCGCATAATAAATTTTTCTTACTTCCCTTAATTTTAGGAATTATCGGCTTGGTATTTCACTTTTACAAGGCTCCGAAAGATGCATTTGTGTTGACAGTTGTATTTCTGTTAACGGGTATAGCGATTATCGTTTACTTGAACCCAAAACCTTACGAACCTAGAGAACGGGATTACGCTTATGCCGGCTCATTTTATTTCTTTGCGATGTGGATTGGAATTGGAGCTTTCGCGCTCTACGAAGCTTTTCGATCATTTGGTAAAGCAGAATTTACTAAGATAGGAATCATCGGAGGCGCAGGTTTAGTTGTTACATTAGTCGCTGATTTAGGCACTGAAGTTTCGTTGCCAACTACAATTGCATGGCTGATAATGATAGCTATTGGAGGAGGAGCAATTGTTTTAATGGCAGGACTAAAAAAAGTACTTGGACAAGATAAGCAAGGTGCAATAGTCGCTATTATTTTGGGATTATCCGTTCCTATTATTATGGGAATGCAGGGATGGGATGATCATGATCGTTCGGATAAAACCTCAGCGCATAACTTGGCATTGAACTACCTTAAGTCAAATGGCGAGAATGGTATTTTATTTACAAATGGAGATAATGACACCTTCCCTTTATGGTACATGCAAGAAGTAGAAGGTAAAAGAACAGATGTTCGTGTTTGTAACCTTTCTTTAATGCAAACAGATTGGTATACTAATCAAATGAAACTGAAAACATACGAGTCTGATCCACTTCCAATTAAGTTTACAGAAGATCAAATTCTAATGTATGCAGGAAAAACTGATCAGGTGCTATTTACAACACTTTTTGAATTATTTTATTTAAAAGCAAAACCTGAAGTGATTAAAAAAGTCATTGATTTAAGACTTGCTACAGATCCTGTTAGCGTTCCATCGGCAGTCAATAATTTTAGCTTTACTTGTTCTTCTTTAGTTAATAGAGCTACAGCTAAAGACCCAAGAGTTATTAAGCAATTGGTTAAAATTAGATCAATTATTGCCAGTCCATTAGGGGCAGATGAAAAAGCAATTCAAATTTACCGTAAATATGATGCTGTGATGAATCTTTTCTCAGCTTCTCAAGGCGGACTAATAACAATGGAAGACTCGGGTTTACAAGCTTTACAAGAAGCATTGATTAATTTTGAGAAATCCTGGGCGACTGTTAATCTTGCTGATGCAATGGCATTTACACGTGATGATGCAAATATTATCGATTACGGACAAGGCCAAATGGTTCGAATATTCCCTAGTTCAGATTTTGTGTTACCAGTAAATATTGAGAATGCAGTTGCTTCTGGGATTATTTCAAAAGATCAAACAGCAGAATGTAATTCAGAGCTTCGTTTTTCTTTTGAAAAACGTGCTATTTCCAGAGAACAAGTAATGATGCTTGATATTATTGCCAACAACGATTGGAAGAGAAGTATCGGCTATTCTTCTCCAGGAGGTTCTGATGTGTCACTCGCACTTTACCGAAGGGGTTACATTAAACAAAACGGGATGGTTTTTGAATTAAGCCCTTTAGCAAACCTTCAAGAGCGGTTTAATTCTGAAAAGATGTACACTAACTTGATGGAGAATTATTCCTATGGAGAAATGGACAATCCTTCTGTATTAACAGATTATTATGCAAGACGTCACACTTCGCAATACAGATTACATTTCTTATCCTTGGCAGAAAACTACATTAATAAGTCCATCCAAGCGAAAATGAACAATGACCAATATGAGCTGATTTCCGCGACGGGAACAGTAATGCCTTCTTCAATTTCTGAACCAGTTTCAGAGAAAGTAATAAAAGGATATCAAGATCGCGCAATGAAATTAATTCATCGTTCTTTAGAAGTTATGCCAGCAAAACTTGTTCTAGATTATGGAGAACCGACTCCTTCTCAGAGAGACAATTATACTATTCGTGGGAAAACTCTTCCTGCTTTCAGTGATGGGATATTACATGAATATGTAGGTATATTATATGCCGCAGGTGATACCAAAGGCGCGGAGGAATTAGGTCAAATTGTAGCGAGTCAATTGGAATCTATACTTGTGCATTATGAGAAAGGAAACGTTGCGATAACGGCAAAGTCAGGCAATACAAATCATTTATATGCAAGTTTGTCTGCATATTACAAGTTGTTTGCTGCTTCAAATGATGAAGCTCTCGGTGACCCCAATGGTGCTTTAGCAAAACGAACAGGAGAAAAATTATCGTATATCTACAAGACAATGCTCCCTTCAATGGAAGACGCATTAAGTAAATTAGCAAACGATAACGGCGAAAGCACACGTCCAGGTTCAAGTGCTGGAGTATATGCAAATCGACTTTTTGCGCTTCAGGACTATGCAGAAGCAATGGCTATTAGTTATGGCGTTATGGATGGCGGAGAGCCTAATTCCATAGAGGAGCTATACAACAGTCCATTTGATAGAGAAAAGAATGCCAATAATCCAATAAAGGATTCGATTGAGAAATAGAGAATGTTGAAACTATTTAAAACCCCATTTGTTTTCCGGTGGATATTCTACCAGAGAACGTGGGGTTTTTCTGATAAAAATGCCGTTTACCTGACTTTTGATGACGGTCCAACTGCAGAATTATCCCCGTGGATTCTTGATTATTTAAAGAAAGAAGAAGTGAAAGCGACTTTTTTTTGCGTTGGAGAAAATGCAAAAAATAACCCTGGAATAATTGAAAAAATAAAATTGAGCGGACATCGATTGGGAAACCATACAATGCGTCATGAGAAAGCGACAAATTATTCTAAAAAGGACTTTATCGACTCGATTAATCAGGCAGATAGTTTCCTGCATTCAAATTTATTTCGTCCACCTTATGGCAGAATGCCTTTTAGCTTTTCAAAAGCGATTGCTTCGAAATACAAAATCATTATGTGGTCATGGCTTACCTATGATTATGATGAGACAGTTAAAATCGAAACAATTCTAAAAAAAGCAAAAAATCAAATCAAAGGAGGTGATATTATTGTACTTCATGACAATATCAAATCCGAGGCACGACTAAAACAAATTCTCCCAAATTTGATTAAAATCATTAAGAACAAAGGACTTGAATTTAAGGTAATTTAAGTTAAAGCTATCGTTTTTTGAAAACTGGGACAGTTGAACAAGGCTCACCATACATAATGCTTTTCGCTACAGGTTGAAGAAACCGAACCAATTCAACCATTGCAAATTCTGGATCTACGACATCTGAACAACCTTTGATAATTATTCTTGCATCTATGTACTTTGTCAAATCACTATTATTTATATTTTGCTTTATCAATTGTTTTTCCAGAGCATCTTTAGTTCCAATTATATAGTCATTGGTATAAGCTTGTAATTTTGAACCAATTAGCATGAATGCCCATGTTGGGACAATAGCGTCTGCAGAGCAATGCACGTAAACAGCTTGCTCTTTATAGGAGTGCCAATCATGATCTTTCACCCATGCTCGAAAATCTTTTTCCTTCAACACTAATCCTTTCCACAGTACTTGGGTTATGTCAATTTCTGCAATCGTTTGTCTCGGCCGATAAGCTGCTAAATCAAGTGAAATTAGGCCACTCTCTTTGATTCGGTTCACAATTTCTGTCATAGGTTAAAGGTAGTTATTTTACTGTTATACTCGTGTTCATTCCAATACCGTTATGTCATCTTGTCATAAAATAGAAGAGGGCATAAGATTTGACATCCATTCACTATGAAAAAAAATAATCAGTTTGGGTCTATTTCTGAAGCAATAGCTTATCCTATTCTGCTCGTTCTAATCATGTGGATGGTTTTTTGGGGTGATCATTTGTTCCCAGAAACTGATTTCTATAAGTATGGAATTAAACCTTTTGAATTTTCTAGTCTAAAAGGGATTCTTTTTATGCCTTTAATACACTCAAATAGAGAAATCGGTCACATAATTAATAATACGCCCCCAACCATTATTCTTTTAGCTGCAATTGTCTATTATTACCGTTCAATTGCGTTTAAAGTTTTCACACTTTCTTGGCTATTTACGGGGATTGGAGTTTGGTTTTTCGCAGTCAACAATAATTCTTATCACATTGGTATGAGTGGAGTTGTTTACGCGATGGCTGCCTTCCTTTTTACTTCAGGAATCATTCGTAAACATCGAAATTTACAAGGAATTGCACTTTTTGTAGCTTTCATTTACGGTGGTATGATTTGGGGAGTTTTCCCCGTTGAAGAGAAAATATCTTGGGAAGGACACTTATCCGGAATGGTTACGGGGGTATTATTGGCTTTGCTTTATAGAAAGAAAGGGCCGCAACCAGTAAAATATTTATACGAAATTGAGAAAGAACTAGGTATTGAGCCGCCAGATTTAGAAGGTCAATGGAATGAAAAAATACGTTTTGAAAAAGAGCGTATTGAGGCATTGGAAAAAGCAAAGGAAGAAAAGCGCAAAGCAGCCGAGCAAAACATTCAAATTGTTTACCGATACATTCCAAAAGATGGAGATAAGACTAAGGAAGATTAATACCGGTCAACAATAATCCCTGTACCTTTTGAGCTCTCTTTCAATGTCAAATTGTTAAAGTCGATGCAAATATATTCTGCAGTATTCATTAGAACTAGCTCGTCAGAAAAATAATTCACCAAATCTGAAATCCCAAAATTATGTCCAACAATTACTAAATCAAAATCGTTCGAATCTCCCCATATTTTATCAAGGTAGGCTTCTTTATTGCATAAATAAAAAGCATCAATTATTTTCGTGTTGGCAAGGACAATTTCTTCAGAAAGAATCTCTAATGTCTCAATTGTTCTTGCAGCAGAACTACTCCAAGCTTCTACATTATTAAGTTTCTCACCCAGGTACTCGGAAAGTCTTTTAATTTGTTCTACCCCTTTTTCAGAAAGCGTTCGAGAATGATCTTCTTTACCACTAGAAGTAACTGCTTTACCGTGTCGAATTAAATGTAATTTCACGTCTTTCTTATTATTACCAACCCTTTCTCAATTATTTTCGTTTTGTAATTGAAGATTGAAATGTACTGAGAGGTTTATTTTGTGATTAAAAAGATGTAAATTACATAAAAAATTGAATATTAGAGCGTTAAATCAAACGATGGACACAATAAGTGCTGAGACAGTTAATTTATGTATCAAGGATGATCGCAAAGCGATTAATCAGATGTATGCGTTTTGTTTCCAGTTGCTTATGCCCTTATGTTTTCGGTATAATAAAAACGAAGAAGATGCTAGAGCAGCCTTAAATACGGGCTTTTTAAAGCTACTAAAAGGTCTTCCAAAACTAGATGAAAAGGCTAATTTCAAAGCTTGGGCAAGAAGATTAATGGTCAATTCTTTGATTGACGAGTATAGAAAAAATAAAAAGTACAACGAAAAAATAATAAAAAGTGACAAGGAATCGGAACTCGATTATTATTCAGTAGGTACTTCAAATGAGGCTGAAAGTAATCTTGGGGTAGATAATATTATGCAGCTAATTCAAGAGTTACCTGAAATTACGGCATGTGTCTTTAATCTTTTTGTTCTCGAAGGCTATAGCCATAAAGAAATTGGAGAAAAACTAAGTATGTCGGATGGCACATCCAAATGGCATCTCTCAACAGCAAGGAAACAGTTGCGTGAGAAATTAGAGAAATTAGAGGAATTAAATCAACGAATGGTGATATGAACTGGAAAGATGAAGAAATAGACAAGTTGTTTCAAGACAATAATGGCTCTGGCTCTTTTGAGTACAAAGAGGCGTATTGGAAAGAAATGGAAGCAATGTTGCCTAAGAAAGGTGGTGGTGATGTATTGTGGATGCTAACAGCAATTCTGTTTATTGGATGGTTGGGAATAACTGCTTTTGTTTCTCGAATAGATAAAGAAGCTACTCTAATGGCAGAATTAAACAATCATGTAATTGAGAATAATAGCTTAGCAAGTAATGGAGAAAGTAAGCTCAAGACTAATAAATCAGCAGAAACTTCAAATGAAATAAATACAACTAAA
>CAJQQA010000003.1 GCA_905480355.1 uncultured Flavobacteriales bacterium
CAGGAACGCAAGACCCTCAACCACCAGTTGTAAATTGTTGGGATAACTTTGTATTCAATACAGTAACATGTGTTTGGGATAATACAGGAACGCAAGACGCTCAACCACCAGTTGTAGATTGTTGGGATAACTTCGTATTCAATACAATAACATGTGTTTGGGATAACACAGGAACGCAAGACCCTCAACCACCAGTTGTAGATTGTTGGGATAACTTCGTATTCAATGCAGTAACATGTGTTTGGGATAACACAGGAACGCAAGACCCTCAACCACCAGTTGTAGATTGTTGGGATAACTTCGTATTCAATACAGTAACATGTGTTTGGGATAACACAGGAACGCAAGACCCTCAACCACCAGTTGTAGATTGTTGGGATAGCTATGTATTTAACGTAGGAACATGCTCTTGGGATTTAACGATTATCAATACCGATACAGACGGTGATGGACTTACAGATTGTGAAGAAACAACAGGAATAGATGACCCATCAACACCTATTGTACCTTCGGGACCCTCTGATCCAAACGACCCATGTGATCCAGCCGGAATCAATACAACCGATACAGACATTGATGGACTTACAGATTGTGAAGAAACAACAGGAATAGATGATCCATCAACACCTATTGTACCTACGGGACCCTCTGATCCAAACGACCCATGTGATCCAGCCGGAATCAATACAACCGATACAGACGGTGATGGTCTTACTGATTGTGAGGAGACAACAGGAGTAGACGATCCATCAACACCAGAAGATCCAACAACATATGGTGCAGGACCATTTGATCCAAACAACCCATGTGATCCAATCGGAATCAACACAACCGATACTGACGGAGATGGACTTACTGATTGTGAGGAAACAACAGGAGTAGATGATCCATCAACACCAGAAGACCCAACAACATATGGAGCAGGACCATTTGATCCAAACGATCCATGTGATCCAGTCGGAATCAACACAACCGATACAGACGGAGATGGACTTACAGATTGTGAAGAAACAACAGGAATAGATGATCCATCAACACCATACGTTCCATCAGGAATATCTGATCCAAATGACCCATGTGACACGAAGAATTGCAATTTCTCTATTCCTAATGGGTTTACGCCAGATGCGGATAATTACAATGATTTGTTTGTAATCACTGGTTTGGAAAATTATCCAGATAATCACCTTATGATTTTCAATAGATGGGGGAATAAAATATACGAAACAGATAATTACAATAATTCATGGGACGGAACAATAAATGTTGGTATTGGTATAGGAGGCAATGAATTACCAACAGGAACGTACTTCTATATTTTCGATACCAAAGACCCCTTAATCGGAGAAAATGGAATATTTCAAGGATATATTTATTTACAACGATAATAAGAAATACTTCAAATTATGAAAAGAATAATTTTAATAGCAACAATAATACTGACTGGGGGAATTTCATTCAGTCAGCAAGATGCTCAGTTTACCCAGTACATGGATAATACCCAGTATGTTAATCCAGCATATGCTGGCTCTAATGATATGCTTAATATTACATCAATTAGTCGAGGGCAATGGATAGGAATGGATGGTGCACCTATATCAACAAGCTTAAGTTTGCACTCGCCATTAAAATATGAGAGCTTAGGATTAGGAGTAACAGTAGTAAATGACAAAATTGGTCCTATTAACCAAACATTGATTTATGGCGATTTTTCATACACTTTAAAGTTTAAAAACCAGAAAAATAAATTGTCTTTTGGTTTAAAAGGTGGTGTGAACATGATTAATTCAAGAACTAATGAGTTGATGTCAACACAAATAAACGATCCTTCTTTATTAGGAGCATCACAGATGATTATAAACCCAAATTTTGGAGCAGGAATTTATTACCATACTCCTAAATGGTTTGTCGGAGCTAGCATTCCTAAAATTTTGGAAGGAAAATATCCTGGATCTGATAACAAGTTGGGAAAACGCCATTATTTTTTAATTGCAGGCGGAGTATTTAATGTGAATAAAAACTGGAAATTACGCCCAACGACACAAGTTAAGTTAACCAAAGGGGCAACAATCTCTATTGACATAAGTCTTGCTGGAATATATAATGAAAAGTTATGGTTAGGTATAATGAATCGTCTTAATGATAGTTTTGGAGCATTTGTTCAATATCAATTCATGCCTCAATTTAAAGTTGGGTTGGCTTATGACTATACTCTCACTGAGCTTACTTCCTATAACTCAGGATCAGTTGAATTATTATTGTCTTATGACTTCGTGTTTAAAAAAGAGGGAATTCGTTCACCTCGTTATTTCTAAATTGAATATAGAAAAAAACCACAAATGAAAAAAATTAGCATAATTCTATTTGTTTTGATAAGTACTTTAGCTAGTGCTCAGGGCGTCAAACTAAAAAAAGCAGATAACTACTATTCAAAATTAGCATACTCGGAAGCAGTTCCTTTGTACCTTGAATTGATAGGTTCAGATATAGATAGTACAAATTTGAAATCAAAATTAGCAAATTGTTATTACCAAATGGGTAATACCATTGAAGCTGAAATATATTATGCTCAATTTATTACTAAAACAGATGGTTCAAGTGATGATGTGTACAATTATGCCCAAACACTCAAGGAGAATGGTAATTATCAAGAAAGTGACAAATGGATGGATAAATTCTATTTGATGAAATCTAGTGATAGTAGAGGTAAGCAGTTTATGGAAAACAAAGGTTATCTTAAGCAAATAGCATCTCAGGGAGTTTACTTCTCAATCAATCATTTGAAAATTAATACTGAAAACACAGAGTTCGGTGGATATCCAGGAATTGAGGGTGAGATTTATGTTGTTTCCAATAAAACAGAGCACGCGGCTATTAAACGATATCATACATGGAACAGTAGACGCTTTTTGGATTTGTATACAGCAGAAGTAGATGAGAATGAAGAATTAATTAACCTTGAATTTAAGTCAAAAAAGATCAATAAAAAGTTTCATGAAGGTCCGTTGTGTTTTTCACCTGATAAAAAAACGGTGTATTATACACGTAACAATATGTCTAGTGGAAATAAACGACGAGATACTGAAGGAATCCAAAATTTAAAAATTTACATTTCGAATATCAATGAAGAAGGAAAATGGATTAATGAGCGTGAGTTCCCTTTGAATTCGAAGGACTATTCTGTAGGACACCCAACGATAAGTGCTGATGGTAAAATCTTATATTTTGTAATGGATAAACCCGGAGGATTGGGAGGTTCTGACATATACAAAATTAAGATCAATGAAGATGGTACTTTTGAGAATGTTGAAAACATGGGTAACAAAATCAACACTGAAGGACAAGAAATATTTCCATGGGTTTCCAGTGATGACTTGTTATTCTTTTCTTCTGATGGACATTTGGGATTAGGAGGTTTAGATGTTTTCGTGATGCTTCCAAATAAAGATGGCTCATTCAGGAAACTAATGAATGTTGGAAAACCAGTGAATGGCTCAAATGATGATTTCGCTTTGATCATGAATTCTGATAATTTAACAGGATATGTTTCTTCCAACAGAAGTTCAGGTGCAGGATCAGATGATATTTACTCTTTTGCGCTACTCAAACCGTTTAAGGTTAATCTTATAGTACAAGGATTAATAACGGATTACCGTTCAAAAGAAATCATACCGAATGCTACTATTGAACTAGTTAACGCTGCAGGGGATGTTATATGGTCAGCTCTAGCCGACGATGAAGGATTCTATTCATTTGAATTGGAAGAAGACCAGGATTATACAATCAATGTTAGCAGAGAAGATTATTTTGACAATAATGGGACTCTTACTACCAAAAATATTCAGGGTAATATTGAACAAATTGAAAAAAATTTAACCTTAGAAAAAGATCCTGGCCTGGCATTGTATGCTTTAGTTATGGATGCTAAAACAAATGCTGCACTTGAAGGAGTAAAAATTAAGATTATTGATAACATAACAGGAATTGTCTTTTTGGAAGATTTAACGAAGAGTACAGGAGTTATCTTAAAGGGAATCGTTGATAAAAAAATAGATGATCATCTTTCATACAACATTGAGTTAGTCAAAGAAGGGTATTTTCCAAAAACGGTTACTTTTAATTATCTGATTACAGCACCAGGTCAGATTGATGTAAACTCATTAATGAAAGGAGGATTGACAATGGATGTTGAAGTGGAGGATTTGGCTTTATTAATCAACCCGATTAATTTTGATTTAGGAAAATGGAATATCCGCCTAGATGCATCGATAGAATTAGACAAGATTGTAGAAGTTATGAATAAGTATCCGAAGATGACTGTTGAGCTAGGCGCACATACCGATTGTAGAGCATCAGCAGCTTTCAATGTGAAACTCTCTGATAAACGTGCAAAATCTTCAGCGAAATACATTCAGAATCGTATTACGAATCCAGAAAGAATTTCAGGGAAAGGATATGGAGAAACACGATTATTGAATGATTGTGAATGTGAAGGCTCTGTTAAATCGGACTGTTCTGAAGAAGAGCATCAGGCAAACAGAAGAACAGAGTTTTTGGTTATCTCTACTGGAGATGATAAGGTGAAGGTATCAAATAAAGGTACTGATTCATTTGATCATTAAACTTCGTCAGTTTAAGTTACTTTTTTACTATTTAGATAAGACATCTGTTAACTCAAATTACTTTTCTAAGAAAGAAAATTGAATAGGTCTAAGGTAATTTTGATAACATCAATTGATATTCCGTTTTGTAATCCTTCGTTCCTAGGCAACCTTTTGTAATTGCTAAATTTTGAAAGTGCTCAATTCTATCTCCTGGATCAGGGTGTGTACTTAAAAATTCAGGCGTATTTGCGCCACCCATTTCTTCAATTTTCTTAAAAAATTCACCACCACCATCTGCATTGTAATCAGTTGGGCAAAGATAATGAACAGATTTCTCATCTGCTTGAGCCTCATGCTTTCTAGAGAATTTCAAGCCTATTAACCCAGCTGTTACTTGCGACAAAGCTCCTAGGTCGCCTGCTAAAGCATCTAATAAAACCTGCATTCCAAACATTGTAGTCATTTGTCTCGTCGAATGACGCATATCTGCATGTGCAATCTCATGCCCTAAAACCCCTGCGAATTGATCTTCAGCATCTAAAAACTTAAGTATTCCAGTGTAGATGTAAATGTATCCTCCAGGAGTACAAAATGCATTCAGGGTACTGTCATCATGGATAATTCTTAACCTCCACTGAAAGTCATCCTTGTATTTTACATTTCCAGAATTTAAAATTTTATCACGAACCTTGTAAACATAATCATAGGCTTCTTTGTATTCTACAGAGTCTAATAATGGATATTGAGCAGAGTTTCCATCAATTTCTGTAGCTACCTGTGCGCCAAATTCTTTGTCTTGTTCAAGAGTGAATATATTAAACCCACCACCTCCAGTACTTCCGTCTTTTGAAGTCCCACAAGCAAATAGGATCAATGTTGAGAATGTAATTAATATAAGGTTTGATTTTTTCATAAACTGGTTTGTTAAATTGAGCAATGCATTGATAATCAAAGATTGCACCAATTTTATTTATTTGCGGTTATTGATTGACATATAAAATATTGACGATAAAAGTAATAAAACTTCCGACTGCCCAGCCAAGTAGAACTTCAAAAAGAGTATGCTTGTTGAGAAATAAACGAGCCGACATAACTAAGCCTGAAACGATGAATCCGAATGCAATAATCCACATCTGATAGTCGTGATGTTGAACTGCAAAGGCGAGAAGAAACCCAACAAGTATCCCTGCTGATGCTGCGTGAATACTAATTTTTTTCCAACGATTTAAAAAGAAAAAAACAAACGTGACAAGCATTCCTGAGAGGGGTAAAGAATAAATGTATTTCGGGAGAAATGGCGACATCTCTCCTTCATATCCCTGATACGAATACAATAAAAGGCAATAAAAGAACATTACAACAATTGGAATCGTTCTCTCTTTGCGAGTTTCCATTTCAATAGAAGAGATTATTTTCATTCTCTGAAGAATATAAAATGAGACGCCTGGAGCGACTACACCTAACAAGAGAAATCGAAAGATTAAGGCTGTTTTCCCTTCTAAAGAGAGATAATAAATACAATTGGGGTTAAAAAAATAATGGTCAGACGGCACGTACATCACAATGAAGATTGCATATACAGGTATGAATAATGGCATGAAAACCCATGAAACAATTTGCGCAGCTTCCTTCATTATAGTTCTTTTCGCAAACGAGCTACAGGAATATTGAGCTGCTCTCGATATTTAGCAACAGTTCTACGCGCAATATTATAGCCTTTGTCTTTAAGTAAAATGGCTAGTTTTTCGTCTGTTAATGGTTTTCTTTTGACTTCAAACTCTATCGCTTCAGAAAGTATTTTTTTAACTTCTCGTGTTGAAACTTCTTCACCAGTAATTGTAGACAAAGATTCTGAGAAAAAGAATTTTAAAGAAATAACGCCTTGTTCAGTTTGTACATATTTACTGTTAGCAACGCGCGAAATTGTTGAAATATCTAAGCCAACGATTTCTGCGATATCTTTTAATATCATAGGGCGCATTTTCGTTTCATCACCAGTCAAGAAATAATCTTTTTGGTAATTCATTATAGCATCCATAGTTAACAATAACGTATTCTGTCTTTGTTTAATTGCATCAATAAACCACTTAGCCCCATCCAGTTTTTGCGTGATAAAAGTAAGCGCTTCTTTGTCCGTTTTCTTTTTCGTCTTTGCTCCCTCAGCATAAGCTAAAAGCATGTTTTTATAGGTATGACTGACTTTAAGTTCCGGAGCATTTCTTCCATTAATCGTGAGGATTAATTTCCCGTCTATTTCTGTGATTTCAAAATCAGGTGTAATGTGTTGATAATTCCCCCCGGAATCTTTCATTGAGCCTCCAGGCTTAGGGTTGAGCTTAATAATTTCTTCGATGGCTTCCTTGAGATTCTCATCACTAATCTCCAGTTTTTTTAAAATCTTACTGTAGTGTTTTTTTGTGAATTCATCAAAATAATCTTTAATGATAATCTTTGAGGTATAGCGAGAAATATCACCGTCTTGTTTTCGCTCGATCTGAATTAAAAGGCATTCACGTAAATTTCGAGCCCCAATACCTGCTGGATCCATTTCTTGAATCATTAATAACACTTCAAGAACTTCCTCTTCACTCACAGAAAGGTTTGCAGAGAATGCTAAATCATCAACAATCGCGTCTAATTCTCTATTCAAATAGCCAGATTCATCAAGGTTTCCGATCAATGTGTCGGCAATAAATAATTGATTATTACTCAACTTTCTCAAATGCAATTGAGAAGTTAAACGATCATGAAAAGACTTCTCTCGTGACAAAGGCATCATTTTTTCATCATCGTCTTTCCCTTTGTTATTTACTTGAGTTTTGTAATCCGAATCATCGGCTAAATAATCATCAATGTTAAAATCTTTTTCGGCATTCTGTTCTTGATCCTCTTCAAGATCATCATCTTCCGATTCTTCACGTCCTTCTTCAAGGGCAGGATTTTCTTCAAGTTCTTTCTTTATTCTAGATTCAAGCTCCATGGTTGGAACTTGAAGCAACTTCATTAATTGAATTTGCTGCGGAGAAAGCCGTTGTTCCATTTTCTGCGAGAAGAACTGTTTTAAAGCCATGGAGATTCAATTTGTAAACTAAGATAACGATAAAATAATAAAAACTATGCCGAAAAATTAAAATTCAGCATTTTGGGGAGTTCTTGGAAAAGGAATAACATCCCTAATGTTAGTCATACCGGTAACAAACATCACCATCCGTTCAAATCCAAGTCCAAACCCAGCGTGAGGAACTGTTCCAAACTTACGTGTATCAAGGTACCAAGAAAGTTCTTCTTCTGAGATGTCAAAATCGGCAAATTTAGATTTTAAAATATCCAAACGTTCTTCTCTTTGTGAACCTCCAACAATTTCTCCAATACCTGGAAATAAAACGTCCATAGCAGCAACGGTTTTCCCATCATCATTTTGACGCATGTAAAAAGCTTTAATTTCTGCTGGATAATCTGTTAAAATTACCGGACACTTGTATTTCTTTTCTACTAAATAACGTTCATGCTCACTGTGTAAATCTACACCCCACGCTACGTCATATTTAAATTTCTTTTTCTTGAAAGGCTTTGAATCTCTCAGAACATCTATTGCTTCAGTGTATGTTAGACGCTTAAAGTCGTTCTCTACAACAAACTTAAGTCGCTCAATGAGAGTGAGCTCATTTCGTTCAATTTGTGGTTTCGATAATTGTTCTTTTGCTTCTCTGTCATTTAAAAATTGTAAATCATCTTCACAATTGGTTAAAATGTATTGAGAAATATATTTCAAGAAGTCTTCTGTGAGATCCATGTTATCATTCAAATCATTGAAAGCAACTTCTGGCTCGATCATCCAAAATTCTGCTAAATGGCGAGAAGTATTTGAGTTTTCAGCTCTAAATGTAGGACCGAAAGTATAGACTTGACCTAAAGCTAAGGCTGCCAACTCAGCTTCTAATTGTCCAGAAACTGTTAGATTGACTGCTTTTCCGAAAAAGTCCTTCTTAAAGTCAACGTTTCCGTCATCATCAAGTGGAGGGTTTTTCGCGTCTAAAGTAGAAACACGAAACATTTCACCAGCCCCCTCAGCATCCGAACCTGTTACAATTGGGGTGTGAATGTAATTGAACCCATTATCGTTAAAGTACTTGTGTATAGCGAAAGAAACAGCATGGCGAATTCTGAAAACTGCACCAAATGTATTCGTTCTAAAGCGCAAATGAGCTTGCTCTCTTAAGAATTCCATACTGTGCTTTTTTGGTTGCATCACCGTTTTTTGAACTTCATCTGGGTTAGCGTCACCAATTACTTCTATTGTGGAAACTTTAATTTCTACTGATTGCCCAGCACCTTGAGATTCAACTAATTCACCAGTAATGGCGACGGAAGAAGCCGTAGTGATTCTTTTAAGCAAGCTTTCATCGTAATTTTCATAATCGATAACAGCTTGAATGTTCTTTATTGTTGAACCGTCATTGACTTGTACAAATCGATTACTTCTGAAAGCTCTAACCCAACCTTTAATCAAAACAGTTTTCCCCACTTCTGAAGCACGAAGAATATCTATAATTTTTTCTCTTTTCATTCGAAACAATAATTGTGAAACAAAAATAAGAAGAAAGTCGAATTTTAAAAGGAATCCGAATGTTTTAAAACAAAAAAGGTTAACCTTTCTAAAAGCTTGAGTTAAACAAAAAAAGCCTCTCCAAAATGGAAAGGCTTTCGTTGTAGCGGGGGCTACTCAATTATCTAACTTCGTTTTTGATTTTAATGCTGTTGTTAAAGCACATGAATCATTAACGAAAACTTAATATCTATTGTTTCACAAAACGTATTGTTTCAATTCCTTTTTGATGTACAATATTTAGGAAGTAAACTCCTGTTGGTAGTTCTGACACATCGAGTTCTTCTTTCAATTCTTCTATTATCATTACAACCTTTCCTGTAGTTGAAGTTATTTCCATTTTACTTAAACCATTCACTTCATTAAGACCAGAAATTGTCAAAACATCTGAAGTTGGATTCGGATATAAAGAAAGAATATCAACGTATAAATCGCTTAACCCTGTATAATCAACAAGCAAACAAGCTGAAGTATCAACACATCCATTTAAAGTTACTTCAACTGCATAGTCTCCTGTGATTGGAGTTGGTGTGTAAGACTGATTTGTTTCCCCATTGATGGTTGCATCGTTATCATTACAATCAAGCCATTGATATGTTGCACCAGCTTGGTCTGCTGTCAACAATGAACCTGACTGAGTAACATTGTTATCTGGGAGTGGGTTAATTGTTAAGTCTAATGTAACAATTGAATCACACCCAGCAGCGTTTGTCTCTGTCCATGTTGCTGTGTTGTTTGATGTTGTGTATGTATTTCCATCAATCCAATCGAAAGTGTTACACGCAGCTTGTACATCCGTTCCAGTATTGGAATAGTTGATTGTTAAATCAAGAGTAATAATAGAATCACACCCAGCCGCATTCGTTTCAAGCCAAGTAGCCGTGTTATTAGATGCAGTGTAAGTGTTCCCATCTATCCAATCGAATGTGTTACACGCAGTTTGCACATCAGTACCAGTATTTGAATAGTTGATAGTTAAGTCAAGAGTTACGATTGAATCACATCCTGCAACATTTGTTTCAGTCCATGTGGCCGTGTTATTAGATGAAGTGTATGTGTTCCCATCAATCCAATCGAAAGTGTTACATGCCGTCTGCACATCAGTACCAGTATTTGAATAGTTGATTGTTAAATCAAGAGTCACAATCGAATCACAACCAGCAGCATTCGTTTCCGTCCAAGTAGCAGTGTTGTTAGATACGGTGTACGTGTTCCCATCTATCCAATCGAAAGTGTTACATGCCGTCTGCACATCAGTACCAGTATTTGAATAGTTGATTGTTAAATCAAGTGTTACAATCGAATCACAACCAGCGACATTCGTTTCCGTCCAAGTAGCAGTGTTGTTAGATGCAGTGTATGTGTTTGGCTGTAAGCCGAGGGTGCGCTCGTAGTCAGCGGCGAGCGCCCCGATCAACCGCTCCCCATGGTCGAAGCCGCGCTTGAGGTAGGCCTCCCGGCGCTGCATCGCCGCGATGACCCGGGGCTGCACGCGCGCCTTGTGCCGGGCCGGGAGGTGCAGCAGCCCGAGGCGCCGCTCGTAAATGGAAAGGTGCTGCGCAGGCACGGAAAAGAAACCATTGATTTTTTATGAGCATTTTGAATCATTTCATATTTTTCGAGGGGGGCAATGCCGGTTACAGCGTTGGCAGCTGCGTTGTAAGCCCATCCGTTAACTTTTAAAAAAAAGCCATTTTCTTTTATTTCAAC
>CAJQQA010000004.1 GCA_905480355.1 uncultured Flavobacteriales bacterium
ATTTGGACTTCGCACAATTCCTTTTAATAATTGGCGCGAACCCAACAGATGCCCATCCGGTAACTGGGGCAAAGATCAAACAAAGAATGATGAAAGGTGTTCCAAGCATCGTTATTGACCCTCGTAGAATTGAATTGGCAAGATATGCGACATACCATTTACAGTTAAAACCTGGAACTAATGTTGCCTTGTTAAACATGATGTTGTATTACATCATTGAAGCTGGGGCGGAAGATGTGAAATTCATCGGCAACAGAACTGAGGGTTACGAAGAAATGAAGTCTGAAATCATGATGCTGAGCATGGATGAGTTGTCAGAAATTACTGGGGTTGATAAAGGTTTAGTGAAAGAAGCAGCACTTGCTTATGCAGAATCGAAAGCAGCCATGGAGTTCCATGGGCTAGGTGTTACTGAGCATTTACAAGGGACTTTCACCGTTCAGTTGATTGCCGATTTAGTAATGATCACTGGAAATATTGGAATTAAAGGGGCAGGAATGAACCCGCTTCGTGGACAGAATAATGTGCAAGGCGCAGCAGACATGGGAGCGCAACCTCATCAAGGAGCAGGATATATGGACGTAACCGATCCTGAAATGAATAGTAGATACAACGCATATTATGGTGTTTCAGAAGTGCCAAGTCATGTCGGATATAAAATTCCTGAGATGTTCGACGCTGCGATCTCTGGTGATCTTAAGGCTATGTGGATTATTGGTGAGGATGTTGTTCAGACAGATCCGAATACAAATAAGGTGATTGCTGCAATGGATAATTTGGAATTACTTGTCGTTCAAGAGCTATTCATGACAGAAACGGCAATGCGCGCTACAGTGATTTTACCGGGGGCGTCCTTCCTCGAAAAAAATGGAACATTTACGAACGGTGAAAGAAGAATTCAACGTGTAAATAAAGTAGTTGAGCCAATACCGGGTTGTAAAGTTGATGGTCAAATTATCGTTGATATTATGAATAAAATGGGGTATCCTCAAGAGGATTATTCTGGGCCAGGTGTTCTTAAAGAGGTGTCTGGAATTGTGCCTTTCTTTAAAGGTGCAACATGGGAGAGGCTTGGAGACAATGGCTTACAATGGCCCGTTCTTGAAGACGGGTCGGATACGCAAATGCTACATATCGAAGAATTTAAACGAGGGAGAGGAAAATTCCATTTTTTTAATTATGAGAAGTCAAGAGAGGTTGCTCGGCACGAGAAAGATTTCCCATACATCATTACAACAAACCGAGAGCTTGAGCACTATAATTGTGGTGCGATGACGCGCAGAACGGGCAACGTTGATCTATTAACGGAAGACGTTTTATTGATTCATCCTAGCGATGCTTCTAAGGAGGGAATTATAGCAGGGGATTTCGTTTGTGTTGAAAGCCCAAGGGGTAAAGTTGACATTAGAGCGGTAATAACGGATGAAATGAAAGAGGGTATATTGAGCTCTACATTTCATTTCCCTGAGGTAATGCTAAACATTATAACTTCGGATGAGCACTGCACTGAAGCAATGTGTCCGGAATATAAAGTTGTTAGCTGTAAAATTAGAAAGAGTAAAGGAAAATTTAAGCAACTCGCTAAGGCTTAAACCCTTTTATAATCGCTAAATTTGTGTCATGTTTACAGGAATAATAGAGCAATTAGGAACCGTAACAAAGATTGTTAAGGACGAAGAAAATATTCATTTTACGCTGTCTACAGAGTTTGTGAATGAGCTTAAAATTGATCAAAGTGTTGCACATAACGGATGCTGTTTGACCGTTGTGGAGCTCGACTCAAACGAATATACCGTTACAGCTATTCTAGAAACATTAAAAAAAACTAACCTGTCAGAATGGAGTGTTGGTACTAAAGTGAACCTCGAACGCTGCATGATTATGAATGGGCGACTAGACGGCCACATAGTACAAGGACATGTTGACTCCACTGCAAAATGTATTGCTATCGATAATCAAAACGGGAGCTGGAAATTTACTTTCGTGTATCAAGGTTCTGATGTTACAGTAGAAAAGGGTTCAGTAACAATTAATGGAACCAGCTTAACGGTTGTTGATTCAAAAGAAAAACAATTTTCTGTGCATATTATTCCATACACCTTTGAATACACCAATTTTCATCAATTAGAAGTTGGGCACACGGTTAATTTAGAATTTGATATTATTGGAAAGTATGTTGCTAAAATAATGAGGTAACTACTTCATCCACTTTTTAGTTCGTTTACCCACCTTCTTTCTGAAACGCTTTAAAACCGTTGATCGATCACTAACATTCCCACATTTTACGATATCCGAATAAACAAATACTCCATTTCTGTAGAATTTGAATTCAAAACTAATCGAAATCACATCTTGGCGATACAAATTATACAGGCTGCCTTGAGAAAGCGCCACCTCAAGCGAGTCTTTCCTTTTTGTTTTCTTAAAACGTTTGTCATGCCCTCGAACAGAAACCAGTACATAAGTATCAATTCCCTTGCTCTTTATTAGGGCAGTAATCGAATCATTTGCTAAACCTTGTGAATCTGCACCTAATTTTATGTGATTTAAGGATGGCTCTGCTTTTACCCCTTTTGACATCAATAGCTCTGTGAAATTAATCTCAAGTGAATAGCGGTCTTCTGGATTATCTAAAAGCACAACAATAAATGCATTGTTAAGACTTAATTTCTGTTTTTGAGAAAACAATGTTGTAGTAATAAATAATACTGCGATTATTAATAAGCTTCTTTTCATGTTAAAATATTTGGTTAGCTATCGCTTTTACTGATTCTGAATTTGACATTGTATAATAATGAATACATGGTGCTCCCGCAGCTTTCAGTTCTTTAGACTGCTGAATTCCCCATTCTATTCCCACCTGCATAACATCCGAATTGCTCTTACACTTTAAAAGCTCTTTTGACAATGCTTCTGGATAATCAATATGAAAAAATTTTGGTAAAAAAGAAATGTGATTCATTGATTTTATAGGCTTCAACCCTGGAATGATTGGAACATTAATTCCAATTGCCCTACATGTTTCTACAAATTCAAAATACTTCTTGTTATCAAAAAACATTTGGGTTACGATATATTCTGCCCCAGCATCGACCTTCTTCTTTAAGTTCAATAAATCTGTGCTTAGGTTCATTGCTTCAAAGTGTTTTTCTGGGTAACCAGCGGCTCCAATACAAAACTTGGTTGGTTCTAGTTGTACCTCGTCCATTAAATAGTTTCCCGAATTCATTTCATCAATTTGTTCTATTAGCTCTTGAGCAAATGTGTGCCCGTTTTTGTCTGGCTTAAAATTCGCCTCCGTTTTGATAGAGTCTCCTCGTAATGCTAAGACATTATCAATTCCTAAAAACTGTAAATCAATCAACGCGTTTTCTGTTTCTTCCCTACTAAATCCTCCACAAATTAAATGTGGAACGGCGTCAATTTCGTATTTGTTCATAATTGCCGCACAAATCCCAACGGTCCCAGGACGCTTTCTAATAGCTATCTTTTCTAATAAACCGTTCTCTCTTTCTTTGTAAATATATTCTTCTCGGTGATACGTAACATTCACAAACTTAGGCTTAAACTCCATAAGGGGGTTTATTCCATCAAAAATAGATTGAATACTCTTCCCTTTAAGGGGGGGTAAAATTTCAAAAGAAAAAAGGGTTTCTTTTGCTTCTAGAAGGTGGTCTGTAACTTTCATTTAATAAAATAAAGGCTAAATATAATTGATAACTTTTGATAAAGACTCAATTTTAAGAATATTTGGGGAATGTCTGATATTTACCATTTTCTTATGTGCTGGGAGCAATTATGTGTATCTTTGTTCCAATGAAAATTTCACGCACCCTTTTTCTTGTTTTTATCGCTCTATTCTTCATCTGTGATAGCTATGGACAGGGTTGTTCGCAGTGTAAACTTTTAGCGGAACAAGGAAGTGAAATTGGTGAAGATTCTTTCGGAACAAACATCAACTACGGTATCCTTTATTTAATGGCTGCTCCTTATATTTTGCTTCTTATCTTTTTTAGAAAAAGAATTAAGGGTTTATTTAAGGCGCTTCTAGAAAAAAAGTAAATCCGTTTTCTTCTCCTTTTATTTATTGATGAGGGTTCTTAAGCTTGAACGTTGGTTTGATTCTTATTCTAACTGAACATTTGGACGGCATCGTTAAAGATCAAAATATTGAGAAGAGTTGCTTCACAATATGTTTAAACATAATTAATGCCATCAGCGAGATGACAAAGATTGCTAATAGTAAACTTTCCCTTGCTTAGCATTAAGTGCTTAAATGTGTAATTAGGATTGGTTAAAGAAAGACTTGTTAAAGATTAAAGCGTTGTCACAAGGGATATTATGAAAATTACATTATCTTGTGACCATAGAGTTCTAGGGAAAGCTACTGACGCAGGATTCTTAAATACGTGAAAAGAACTAATGGAGTGTCCTGTTTGTTTGATTTTTAAAATAACTTAAAACGACTTTCTCTAAGCAAAAAGAAAGGAAACTATACTACTAATACTATGAATAAAATTCAAGCTCTTATAGCTTTGGCTTTTTGGCCGGTGCTGTTTTTTTCAACTTTTTCTTTCGGTCAAGCAACCATTAATGTTAGTGTATTATCTGTGGAGGTAACTCAAAATCAAGATTGTGATGGGTTTTTTACAGGAGATAGTGACTTTGTATGGGAATTCTTAGCCACAGATAATACTTTGGGCTACACAAACAACAACCCTGTCCTTTTTGGTTTATTAGGAGACTTCAATTATGCCTACCAAAATGGTAATAATGGTCCTTATGTAATGAATGCTCCCGGAGCTGGTTTTTCTCCGAATAGTGGCACTTTTTTTACGCATGATTATGTCTGTCTTTCAGATGTGCCTACTCAAATTACTATAGACTGGAGAGCTTATGAGAATGATGAGGCCACAAATTATAGTTTATTAGGGCTTCTTACTGATGGTGAAACAGCCAATCAATCTGTTACTATGGCTGTGCCAGGAACTCCTGGCGTTAGTTGGCAAACTTATACCGCTACAAGTACAGATGGTGGGTGTGCACAAACATATAACGTTACTTTTGAAATTGAATACCTTGGCTTAGCTGTCACTGAGCTTCCTGATAATATTTGCAATGCATTAAACGTCCCTATTGGAGTAAATCAATCGTTTGGTCTTTGTTCTTCAGGCTCATTAGAGCTTAATGAACCTGCTCAAAGTGATGTGGCCGCAAACGGTTCGGCATGGTTTTACTTTACAGCGCCAGCTAGTGGATCGGTAGATATTACAACAGATTTACCAGGGACTGAAGTCGGAACTTATATAGAAATTTATCATGCCGCTGATGGCGCAGGTTGTACGGCAGGAATTCAGCCGATTACAGGAGCAATCATAAAAGATAAATTCGATTATTTATCACACATTGAGTTTTCAGATGGCATAGACTTATTGGGAGTTGATCCGGAGGCTGAAATCCAATTGGACGCTTGTGATCCTTTTCCATTTATCAGCTATCAAAAATTGATTCCCGGTGAAGTTTATTATGTTCAGGTAGCCTTGGACGACCCCCTTGGAAGTGGTTATTGTGAATTAGCAGTATATGATCTTGGAGGGTCTCCTCCGGACTTAGAAGATATCCCTTGTTTATCGCCAGTTGTTCCATTTGGAACAACAACAATTAGCTCTGAATTAGGCTCAGGACCAAGCATTAATTTAGGATTCGGCTGTGCTTATGATGGTGGAAATGACTTTGGAGAAACAGGAGCTGCTCATACCTCTTCAGATCCAAACGAATATCATGCCTATGATTATGATCACGTGGCAGCAGGCAATGGTACAATGAACGAAAGTGTTTGGATGAACTTTATTGCTCCTAACCAAGGAAGAATCGTTTTTGAAACAGATTATCAAAGTGCAATTTATTCTGAAGACAATGCTCTGTTTGGTTATGATATGCGTTTTGGCCCTGGAATACCTAGTGATTATAATTGTGCGGATTTGGAAAATTTAGCCTTTGCTGAAGGTGGATTGAATGGTATTTTAGGTGGAGCCTCGGAAAGCGCAATGATTTTGCAACCATGTTTAGAACCTGGTTATTCTTATTATGGAATGGTGGATCCAGCCAATAATTTAACTCCATTAAGTACTCAAAATATTGATTCTTGGCTGTATGACCCAAGTATAGATGATGCTATCAATAACCCTCCAGGAAATGATATTCTTTGTTTAACAGTGATGGACCCTTTGTATGAAATTGTTGTTACACCAGCGGGGTTGAACCCTCCTTTTCAGGCCGTTGCGGGAAACAACGAAAGGGGTTGTCGAGAGTATTTAGCGGGTGAGCCACCAGTTCTAGCAGACCCTTCAAGAAGAGCTGATCAAACAGTATGGCATTTCTTTACTGTGCCTAATTCTGGGGCAATTGAAATGAATTTACGGGCGTATATTGGAATGGATACTTTGCGTTATTCTGTTTATGAATTATTAAATGGAACAGACTGTTACGGTGGTTTAAACCCTGCTACGTTTACCGAAGACGGCACGCAAGTGTCTCCAATTATTACTCCATTGATGCAGGGCTCTGCGGGTTTTGAAGGTAATCAAGAATCAATGTGTTGTCTTACGCCTGGGGCAGTATTGGCAATACAATTAGATGGCGGTTCTCCAGGAGATGAAGGTCAATATATTATTGAATATGTCAGAGAAGTAGAAAGCTATGCGGGTGATACTTATGTAGAATTAGCAGATGGAAATCAAGTAGATTTAAATTCTACAGATACGGCTTTCGTTTGTTTTAATGATGATTTAATAATAGGGAATGCTTTAAATGGTATTGGCTTGCCAACATTGGATATTCCTTCTTGCCTTGATCCTGGGTTTGTTCTTCACACAACAAATCCAATTCCTGACCCAGTTTCTGGATCTGGGTTTACATATTTAGATACAATCCAGGGATTAACGGGGGTCTTTACAAATGATACAGATGGAACTGGTTCTTTTGGAAATCCATTATTTAATACATTATACTATGTTTCTTCAATGGCAGATGAGCCAGCAACTTGGGGCGATTTCTCATGTAATAGTTCAACGCTTGACAATTCGGTGAATGTCGTTTTCCTTGAACAAATGATTCCTGTTGCAAGCTTTGACGCTACGCTATGTCTAATTACATTCTCGGGGTCAGGGGGTTTAAACACTTATTATGGAACAGATTTCACTTATACAATTCAAGATGGAGGAATGAATCTAGTAGAAACGGGAACGTTCGCTTCGGGAGTTAGCGTTTTGTATACGGTTGCTTCTGCTGATATTTATACTATTACAATTAATGATGGCGCTTGTCCTTATGTGTTTACGGTTGACGCCTCAGGTTGTGTTAACCCTTGTATAACAAGTCCAATTGTCGAATTTGTAGCTGTTACCGTCTGTGAAGGTCAGGTGGTTTTCTTAGAAGGCGCCAATCAAACGACAAGCGGTTTATATACAGATGTGTTTACAGCAGTCAATGGATGTGATAGTACAATCTTTACAACATTAACTGTTAACCCTGGTGCAACATTTGAACAAACACTTTCAATATGTCAAGGAACCTCAACAACTGTTGGAGGAAATACTTATTCTACTTCTGGAGTTTATACTGATGTGCTTGATGCGGTAAATGGATGTGATAGCACAGTAACAACGAATTTATTTGTAAACACTGTGATTAACACGAGTTTCGAACAAACGATTTGTTCAGGTGACTCATTTGTGTTTGACGGATTATCCCTGATAACAACAGGAACGTATTTAGATAGTTTAATAGCCGTTCAAGGGGGTTGTGATTCTTTAGTAACACTTTATTTAACAGTTACGCCACCTATTACAAGCTCAACTTCATTGTCAATATGCTCAGGTAGCTCTTATGTCTTTGGCTCTCAAATTTTATCGATAGGCGGGACATTTACAGAAAACTATGTGACTGCGGCTGGGTGCGATTCTATCGCAACCTTATTTCTATCAATAGACCCTCCGATAACGAGTTCAGCGGCAGTTGCAATTTGTACGGGCAGCTCGTATGTCTTTGGAACACAAACATTATCAACCGCCGGAACTTTTACTGAAAGTTATGTGACTAGCTTGGGCTGTGATTCGATTGCAACTTTATTCTTGTCGATTGACCCGGTTCTTAGTTCATCATCATCACAAATAATTTGTAGTGGTAGTTCTTATATCTTTGGTGCACAAACGTTAAATAGCACTGGCACATATTTAGAAACATATGTGGCAATTGGTGGTTGTGATTCTATTGCCACATTGTTTTTAACTGTTAGTCCAGTATTAGCGGGATCTGGTTCTCAGGTAATCTGTGCTGGTTCATCTTATATCTTTGGAACGCAAACATTAAATGCTGCGGGGACTTATACGGAGAATTTAACAACTGCGAGTGGTTGTGATTCTATTGCAACTTTATTCTTAACGGTTAGTCCTGTATTAACTGGGTCTGGTTCACAGACCATTTGTGATGGGGCTTCGTTTAATTTTGGTGCTCAGGTCTTAACAACAGAAGGTTCTTATACAGAAAATTTACCAACAGCGTCCGGGTGTGATTCAATCGCAACACTCTACTTGTTTGTTACATCTGTAATTGAAAATTCAATTACAGAAACAATTTGCCAAGGTCAATCTTACATTTTAGGAACACAAGCACTGACTTCTTCTGGTGAATATTATGAGTCTTTTGTAACCGCTGCAGGATGTGATTCATTAGTACATTTATTCTTAAATATTCAAGAGGGAGTAAGCACTTCAATTAACGAACAAATTTGTTTGTCAGATTCTTATGATTTCGGCACACAAATATTAAGCGCTTCTGGTACATATAACGAGATTTTTATTGGGGCCGGTGGCTGTGATTCTACGGTGAGTTTAGTTTTATCCGTTATCGATTGTGCTTCAATATTTGAAATAAGTAATGTTTGTACGCCAAATGATGATGGGCAAAATGATACTTGGAGAGTAAGTGATATAGCATATATCTCTGGATGCACTGTCGAGATATTTAATCGATGGGGCCAGCCTGTTTATCTTTCCACTGATTACCAGAACGACTGGGAAGGAACTAAAAATGGTGTGGCATTGCCTGACGGTGTTTATTACTACGTGATATCTTGTAATGAAGAAAAAGAATTCCAAGGGGCGATAAACTTAATGAGATTCAAAAAATAGAACTATGAAGAAAATATTAAATCATATCCTTGTTGTTTCTTTTCTTTGTATTGCTTCAAATGCAACAGGACAGCAGACAAGATTGTCGAACTTATATACTCAGAATAAATATTCTTTTAATCCAGCTTATGCTGGTTTTGGTGGGTGTACTGAGGTTTATTTCTCTCATATGAACCAATGGACGAAGTTGGAGGGCGCTCCTTTAACCAACTACTTGAGTGCTAATACACGTATTGGTAAATCTTTAGGGTTGGGAGCAAATGTACTGTTGGATCAAATTGGAATGTATCAAAACATGTCTGCTTCTGGGTCTATCGCTTACGGTTTTAATTTTGCTAAATTCCATACAATTAGATTTGGGTTGTCAGCCGGCTACTTCCAAACGCGACTTGATCCAACTGGTGCAATCGCTTTCGATAATGCCGATGTAATTGTGAATGGGGGGATTCAATCGTCCAGCGCATTATCCACGGATGCCGGTATTCTATATAAATTTAAGCGGTTTCAGATTTCTTTCGCTTCGCAACAACTGTTTGAAACAAGGTCGAACTTTAACTATTCTCAACTAGACGGATATGGTTTAAAAAGACATTTTACTGGATTTACATCTTATGAATTCTTATTAAACAAGAGATTATCGCTGACGCCTTCGATTTTGTATAAAAGTATTTCAAATAATCATCAATTAGATTTTAATGCCGATTTGAACTATAATGATTTTATTTCTGGTGGTTTAGGATATCGAATGGATGTTGGTTTGATTGGCCGGATTGGGGTTAATATTCGTAAATTGTTTTTTATTGGATACGCTTATGTTGTTCCGATGCAGAATATCGCTTCTTATAGTGGTGGTTCTCACGAGATTGCCCTAGGATTAAGGTTTTGTAAAAAGAAAAAAGAAGAGTTCCCCAATGATCACTTAACAGATGTTGAGCCAATTTCTCGTTCTGTTGATACAGTAACAATTGTAGAGCATACTGTTGACACATTGGTTATTGAGAGGGTCGACACTGTGTTTATAGAGCGGCCAATGGCTTCTGACGTGGAGGTTAAAGAAGCTTTAGTTATGGCTTCTGAGCATTTAGAATTTGAGAATGATAAATCGATAATTCTTAAAAAATCATATGGAGATCTTGAAGCATTAACAAACCTGTTATTGATAAGAGAAGAATTAAATATTTCTTTATCCGGTCACACTGATAATAATGGAACAGAGGCATATAACATGCGATTGTCCGAAAATAGAGTGAAGGCGGTTAAGAAGTTTTTAATGGCAAATGGGGTTGATGGCAATCGAATAAAAACGAGCCACTTTGGTGAGTCTAAACCAATTTCAGATAACAAAACAGAAGAGGGACGTTCTAAAAATAGAAGGGTTGAAATGGAGGTGGGTAAGTAAGACTTTTGAATTATAGGGCGCTTCTTAAATAAGGGCAATAAAGTCGTTTTAAACGCTCTTTTTTCGCAAAAACGTATTGGATTTTGCGAAAAACAGGTTAATACTTTCTTTTTCGAGTCTTAAATATAGAATGGTTAAGGTTAATATATGACAGGGAAAATTCTAATGAACCTCCGCCATACGCTTTTCTCAATTCCGAAATTGTTACATCATAGGAAATCCCTAATTCAAACCCCATCCAATGAATCATGATTGAGGGAATAATAGCATCGTTATGTCGATAGTATGTTCCTAACCCAAAGAATGCTTCTTGAGACATTCCGGTAATTTTCGTGCCGTTAACAAATCGGTAGCGTAACATAAACCCAAGAATTGTCTCTGAATGTCCGCCTTGAAAAAACTGAACCCCATTTGCCTCAATTGCATATTTAGATGCTGAAAATTCTTTTAAGAAGCTAACATGTCCTACATACTTTCTGTCTAAGCGCTCTGCCGAACCACCAGTGTATTTTAGTTCTGGTTGATTCAAATGAAAGCCTGCTACACCTATTTTCAGTTTGAAATCACTGTCTCTTTGAAAGCTATTCTTTCCGCCATCATATACGTAATAGATCCCTGCGGAAGCGTCCATGTATGTAAAAGAAACCAATGGGTTAGTTTCGCCTGCTATTAGTGGGTCAAATTTAGAGCCGTCCCATTGAGATAAAAAAGAAACGTTGGTAAGTGTCGCTTTGCGCTTCCCAAAGCCCCCTTGTATACCTGCCGATAATGTGTGACCTGAGCGCCCCATGGGTAAGATTCCGCTCAACGTTAATGAGCCCGCTTGATTACCAAATTTAGAATCTCCTCCAATGTCATTAAAGAAAAGTAAGCCTAAACCAACATGCGCTTTATCATTAAACTGAGGTTTCCATAAATTAATGTCTGCTCCAATCGCTGTAGTGCTAAATTGAGTGTTCGCGCCTATCCATTGGTTTCTATGGTTAATAATTACACGCTCCCAACCGTCGTATACCCCAGCTGCACCTGGATTAATAAACAAGGGGGTTTGGCTCGATTGAGCAAAGTGTAAGTCTTGTGATTTCGCGACAGAAACACTAATCAATAATAAAGAAAATAGAATGTGTTTTTTCATATTATCTAACTAAAGTTATGTTACCTGATAGTGTTGATGAACTACCGTCCACATATTTCACCTCTACGAAATACGCATAGATTCCTGAGTTACATGCTTGGCTATTGAATGATCCATCCCATTCGAAATCAAAATCAGATGATTTAACCATTAGGTTGCCCCAACGGTCATAAATCGACATAGTCATGCTTTGAATGTCTTGACCGACAATAATTGAATAAATATCATTGTTTCCATCACCGTCTGGAGAGAACCCTGTAGGAATATGAATACCAATAATACAAATTTCGAATGTTGTGTTCGGGTCACAAATGTCTAATGGGTTAGAACCATCAAGAACTTCTGCCCCATCAAGAACTCCATCGTTATCAGTGTCGGGATCATTTGGGTCCGTTCCTTGTATTGCTTCATCACAATCAGCAAGACCATCTGCATCCGTGTCTAATGTTGATAATCCAACAGGATCACACGGGTTTAGTGGGTCACTTGGAGTGCCGCTCGGATCATACGGCGTTGAGGGATCATCTACTCCTGTTACTTCTTCACCGTCTGTTGCTCCATCACCATCTGTATCAGGATTGTTTGGATCCGTTCCTAAAACAATTTCCGCAGCATCAAATATACCATCACCATCCGTATCTGTTTGACAACCAGGGAAAAAGTCGTCAGGATCACAAGGGTTCAAAGGATCACTCGTTGCGCCTGGAATCAGTGTGGTTAATGGATCATCTACTCCTGTTAATTCCTCGCCGTCCGTTAAACCATCACCATCCGTATCAGGATTGTTTGGATCTGTGCCTGCAGTTGCTTCGTCTGCATTGTTTACACCATCATTATCAGGATCACATATTGCTCCTGTATCGTCTGGATCACAAATGTCCATTTCATCTGAAGTCCCTGTTGGCACAAGTGGTGTAGATGGGTCGTCTAACCCCGTAATTTCTTCACAATCCGTTAATCCATCCGTGTCAGTATCTACTGTATATGCTCCTATTGGGTCACAAATGTCCAACGGGTCTGTACCGTTGGCAATTTCTACACCATCCTCTATTCCATCGCCATCAGTATCAGGGTTTGTTGGATCTGTTCCGTAAATATTTACTTCATCATCATTTAAAATTCCATCACCATCAATGTCTGGATTAATTGGAATGAAAAAGGCAACAATGTTTTCAACCCCTGCAATAGTGATGCTGTTAGTGTCTTCTGTAATCGGACTATCCATCGGGCCAGTTGTGTATTCCCAATGATCAAACATAAATCCAGGTTGTGGTTCAGCAATCGTTATTGTTGAAATTCCTCCAAAATATGATGTTGACCAAGGATAAGTAGGCGCCCAAACTGAATTTACTTTAATTTCTCCTGAATTTGGTGGGTTAACGTCAAAAGTAACATTAAATGGTCCGGTTAAATCATAACAGCCGATTAACCCCGCCTCTAATGCTGCGCACCTGTCATTAATAAAATCCCGTAAAACCTGAACGTTATTAAGCCATCCAGCGTCAGAGCCTCCCCACCTGTCTATTTGACTTGGAGCCGGTCCAGTCATTTCAGGTGTAATTTCGTTGATCATACTATCTAACAAAGTAATCATACTTGGACAAGAAAAAGAGGTGTTAATTAAATCCGCATAACGTGCAATGTAATATTGTTCAACTTGCGGGTTCTCGGCGATCAATTTCGAGAGAATGTCTGTGTGGCCTTGACCTCCTGGGTCTGGTAAGTCTTCTGCATTACAAGGGTCGGCATTCGCTGTTACGTCAGGAATATTTGTATAGTTAATGTAATGCCCAAAAGTAGCATCCATATCCCAAAGTACATACCTCCATTTTTTCTTTGTTCCTAGCGGATCCATTCCTCTGAACCAAGCAGTGTTCCAATTCAACCAATCCTGATTAACAACATAAGAGTTAAACATAAAATAATCACATAAAGATGCCCATTTCAATTGCGATTTAACATAATCAAAATTTGGCCCTGGCGCCATGTTGTTTGCCATAATATATGCTGTTAAAGCATCCCAATCACTTTGTGCATTCGGTGCTCCATACTCTTCCCACGTTGCTCCCCATGTTTTTAAGTATTGCAAGTTAAATTTGTCCTGATCATAATAGTAATCGGTATAGTCATGATCGTCTGCTTTTTCTCTAATTTCATATACTCCCCAATAGGCTCCATTAAGATAAACAACACAAGGTCTATATGTTCGCTCGTCCAACAACATGTCTGCACGTATAGAAAGTGTGTGAATAAATGCATCTCTAATATGAGCCCCTCCATTTTCAAACGGATAATTATCGCTTGCTCCTGGTTTTAAAATAACACGTTGAAAATCTGTTCTTGTTTTGTCTGGGAATATTTGGTGGTCTATATCATCGTTATAGCCCAATTGATCTTTCATGATAAAATCAAATCCTCTTTGGGGGTAAATCCAAGAGTCGTTTCCATGTTTATTAAACTCTCCTTGTCCCTCGTCAATAAAAGTGCCGTCTTGTTCGAAGAGTTCAAACGCCCCAAACTTTATAGGGCCACCCTGATTACCATTTGCTACTAAATCAAATACTTCCGTTCCACAGACCGACACAACAGGCACAGAATGGTTAACATTAATAAAGTAGGAGTTTGTTTCCACAAAACTTGGTTCATCAACCCCAAAAGACATCGCTCGAACAACTGTGGTTGTTGCTATATTAATTGGAGCACTATATATTGTTGAGCCTCCGTTTGGTATTGACCCATCTGTTGTATATCTAATCGTTGCTGATGCGTCTGCGCTTGTTATATTAAGCACTTGCGCCCCAGCGTAAAAGCCTGGCGCTAAACTGAAAACAGGTGTTGGCTCATAAAAATTTTGAGCGCCAACGTTATTTGCATTCGGTGTAGGACTTGTAAAAAGCTTCCAGTCAACAGCTCCATTTGTAGAGCGACCGACAGAATGATTGGCTTTTGTTAAGTGCACAATTTTTATAGAGTCCAATACATTTCCAAAGCTATTCGTTAGAATAATCCACTCACCTTGTGTTTGCTTTAAATTAAAATTCGGGTGTAATTCGTTTCCGTTAACTGTATTCTTGCGAGACGCAACAACCATTTTAAACCCATTCGCTGGTATTGAGCCAGAAGGAATTTGCCATTTTAATAAATTCGATGCTTTGTCTGAAAGGTAAAAACCTGTTAAGCTAATTGCTGCACCTGTTGGGTTATAAAGCTCCACCCAATCTTCATTTTCACCAAAGTTATCCGTATATCCATTTAAGTTTGAGCACGAGTACTCATTGATAATAACTTGTGCGTTGACTTGTGAAACAAGTATAAAAGAAAGTAAAACGGTAAGTCTTTTAATTGTAAGAATCATAAAAAAGTAGTGTTGTTTATCCTAATCAGAGACAGCAATATAATCATTTTATCACACGTATTCCGATTTCCTTATATTTGTAACGTATAAACACATGTAATAGTTGTATGCATAACTTTTTAATATTCACCTTATAAACAATTAAATAATGAAGCTCTTCTCTTTGTCAATCGTAGGTCTATTTCTCCTTTTAAGCCTGAATTCATGTAAAAAAATTGAAGGGCCTGGTGGGTCTTCTTCTATTGTTGGTAAAATTCATGCGGAAATTTATGATGGTGCAGGAAACCTATTAACAGAATATGACATTGAAAAAGAAGATGTATTCATTATATATGGTGCTGAATCAACAACTTTTGATGATGACGTTGAAACATCTTATGACGGAACCTTTAAATTTGACTTTTTGGAAGAGGGTTCGTACCAAATTTTTGTTTATGAAAAGGACCCAAACATCCCGAGTGGTAAGGTTGTTAAAATTCTCACAACAGAAATTACAACGAAAAATTCTATTGTAGATTTAGGAACAATTATTATTCGAAAATGAGACTAATCATTTGTGTTTTTCTTGTTTTTTGTGCTGTTTTTACTTCTCGTGGTCAGACAGATGATCAAATGCTTTGGACTAAAGTTGGTGTTGAAGGGAAAATAATCAAGAAACTTTCTTGGTCTGGTGAAATTAACAGTCGATTTGGGAGTAATGGGATTGAAACGTTCTTTCCTGAGGCTGGGTTAGAATATAAATTACTTAAATGGTTTAGGCCTTCGATCCAATACCGTTATGTTATAGATAAAAACAAATACGGTAACTTTAAAGCAGCAAGTCGGATTAGTTTTAATGGGGCCTTTAAAACAAAAGTAAATCGCTTTAAACTTGGATTAAGAATGCGTTATCAATATTCTTTTAATCAAATAAACACTGCTGATAAATACGCAATTTTTGAGCATGGGCTTAGACTCAAGCCGAGCGTTGAATATAGTATTAAGGGTTCTAAGTTTACGCCACTCCTCAGTGGTGAGTTTTTCTATCAGCCAAAGGAGGGTGGCGCTACTACTTTTTATCAGAAAATACGCCTATCTCTTGGTGCGAAATATAAATTTAACTCATCACATCGCGTTGCTATAAAGTATCAACTTAATAAGGGGTTTCGAGATTTTAAAGAGGGCTCCCGCCACGTGCTTGCTGTTTCATATATCTACAGTCTATAACTTTTTACTTCTCTTTAGTTACTGTAAAGCCGATGTCTAACACTTCGTCTATCGTTGAAGCTGTTATTGCTTGTTCAATAGTAAATGAATATTTTCCCGTTATAGGGAGCATTCTTTTTTTAAAGTAAAGTGACGTTTCCACAACAGAGCCTGTTTTATTTCCTATCCATTTACCATTTTCTTCGGTAATCATAATCTCAAATGGCTCTCTAGCTATTGTACCATCTGGAGATTCCGTTTTCATAAAGATCCATAAATTACTGTACTTATAGTTCGTTGTTGTTCTTAGGGACAACGTAAAACTATAGGCTTTTTTTACGTCCGCGATCTCAACATTATAAACGGGTTTCACATCTTGTTTCCATTCTCTATTTTTGAATGAATAAGCCTTCTCATACAGTGGTTTTTCACCACAGGAAGCAAGAAAAAAGAGTAAAACTAAATAAAAAACGCTACTTTTTTTCATTGTTGTTCTTTGGCCCTTTATTTTGGTTTTTTGGACTGTTTCTTCGATTATTACTTGGTCCTTTTGAGTTGTTTTGTTTTTTGGGGTGTTGACCACCCTCCTTTTTATTCGCTGGAGAATTATTGCTCTTTCTATTTGGGTTCTTCTTCTTTTTCTTCTTCTTTTTGAAGGTGTGCTCAAAACGATTTAAGTCATCTTGTCCAACGACGTTCGTGTAGTCAGGCTTCGCAACTTCAACTACTTCAATAAAATTAGACAAATCAAATGGTTTTTTATCCTCTTTATTCATTCTTATTATTTCCCTTACCCTTTCTGGTTTTAGCGCCACCAATGAAGACCCTTTTCCATCATCAAAAGCGTACCACATTTCTTGCTTAAAAACGTCTGTTTTAACATGCATTGCTATTCCTTTTTCAGTTCGGAGCTTTAAGTCCCCTTTAGGAAATGCCTTCAGCGCATCAAGGTACATGTCTAGTTCATAATTAAGACAACATTTAAGCTTACCACACTGTCCCGCAAGTTTTTGTGGGTTTAATGAAAGTTGTTGGTACCTTGCTGCAGAAGTTGAAACAGAACGGAAATCTGTTAACCAGGTTGAGCAACAAAGCTCTCTCCCACAAGAGCCTATTCCTCCCAATCGTGCGGCTTCTTGGCGAGCCCCTATTTGTTTCATTTCAATTCGAACACTAAACTCTCCCGCTAAGTCTCTAATCAATTGACGGAAATCAACCCGTCCTTCTGCGGTATAATAAAATGTCGCTTTTTTCAGGTCCCCTTGATATTCAACATCAGAAATTTTCATTTTTAGGCCTAGATTAACGGCTAAAACGCGGGATTTATACATTACCTCTTTCTCAAGAGAGCGTGCTTTCACCCAGCGGTCAATGTCTTCCTGAGCCGCAATCGATTTTATTTTTCGTGCCTCATTCGCTTTAAACGATGGCTCTTTCTTTTTGACTTGAACTCTGGCTAATTCCCCAACAACGGACACAACTCCCGTGTCTATTCCTGGTGAACCTTCAACAACAACAACATCTCCAACTTGAAGTGTTAGGTTGTGAGCGTTTTTAAAAAACGCCTTTCGACTATTCTTGAATCGAACTTCAACTATATCATAAGGAGCCTGTCCGCTTGGTAACGCTATATTTGCTAACCAATCGTATACCTCCAATTTATTACACCCGCCAGAACTACAAGTACCATTATTTTTGCATCCGTTTGGAGTGCCTGTTCCACAATTGGTACAACTCATAGTTTTCTATATTTTGCCATAAAAATACATATTATATTCGAGGGGGTTGAACGACTTTAGACGATAAAGAAAAAAGGGGTGATTGTTACTATACAAGGTGCTTTTCTGAGTTAAGCGCTATGTATTTCTCGCATCACCTGGAAACAAAGGTGTGTAAACAATATTTTACTGTTCGCGCTTCGCTCTATGTGAT
>CAJQQA010000005.1 GCA_905480355.1 uncultured Flavobacteriales bacterium
ATACGATGTTGGACAGAATTGCACTACTTAGAAAGTCTGAGCGAGAATATTTAAGCTTAATGGATGCCGGTAATGCTCTTGAAGCGACTAAAGATTATGAAGATGCAATTCTTAAATTTTCAGCAGCTGGCCAAAAAATAAGAGAAGCCAAGGAACCGGAAGAGCGAATTGCTGAAATGCGAAAATTAATTGCAGAAGAAGCTTCAGCGCGTCAGCAAGAAAAGCTATACAAACGTTATATGAGCAGTGGAGAAGAAAGTCAAGCAGAGAGAAATTTTATAATGGCATTATCGCATTATCAAAATGCACTTTCTGTTAAAATTGCAGATCTAAAAGCCCAAAATAAAATTGATGAAATTCAACAAATATTGGATGATTTATCAAATACACAATCAATAGAACTAGATTTAAAAAACAAGTTCGACGCGTTGGTTAAAATTGCAGATAGATTATTTTCAGCGGAAGATTACATTAGCGCGAAAAATAAATATGAAGAAGCACTCAGTTTAATGCCAAGAAATTCATACGTTGAATTACAAATTAAGGAATGCGTTATCCAATCTAAAATTAAGAGTGTTGCCGAAGAAGAACAAAACTATCAGAAAATATTACGTGTTGCAGATAAATACTTTAGCATGGAAGATTATGACAAATCAATCGAATATTATAAGAGAGCGCTGAAATTTAGAGTAAATGATCCATATCCAAAAGAAAAATTAGCGGAAATTCACGCAATATTAAACCCAGCTTTTATCGAATCTGCAGAATTAACAGATCTTGGAGACCCATTTGATAATTCGATTATGGATGGGGCATTTATTCTAGCCAAAGCGGAATCTGAAAGAAGGTCATTGAAAAACACCAAGATTGAGCAAGAACTTCGAGGTATTGAAAATGAATATACTGCAAGGTCAGCGGAAAAGACAAAAAGTCATTATGAGACAACAAATGATATTTATCTTATTTATCAAAGGATTACTGTTGAAGCTGGTGAGAATCAATTGACACAACAAGAAATTTCAGAAGCTTTAAGACGTGCTAAACTAGAATTAGAAATCAAGGACAGTGACAATATCCGTTTTGAAAATGCTGAGAATCTGAATGATCAGAATATATTGTATGGAATTAATAAGTCATCAAAGATTGATTATAGTGAGCGAGAAGTAGTTTATCAGGAGAATACGGATATAATGAATGCGTATACTAAATCAGCGGCTGAAAAACGAGGTCGAATTTTTGCGGATGATTACAAATTAAATATTGATGATCAAGGTGCTCTTTATGAAATAAATGAGAAATCGGCAATTGATTACGGAGAGCGAGAGTCGGTTTACCAAGAGAACACCGACATCATGAAAGATTATAATACTTCACATGCTACAGCAAGAAGTGCAGAAATTACAACGGATTATTACGCAAATATTAAATCGGATCAAGAATTGAATACGATTAAGTCGAAGTTCGACGATGGTGTTATTGAAAGAACTCAAGAACGCCATGAGGTAGGAGTTAAAATTGATGAAATTGGAGACTACGAGCGTGATGCATATTCAACAATGAATTCGAGAAAATCTGGACAGCTGCTTATCAATCAAGGAGAATTAGCATTGATTGAAATTGCGGCTCAGGAGACAGCAGAGAATGAAAGTAAGCAAGCATTGACAAATTCTGAAGTATTGAAAGAAGGCAACAGAGAATTGTCAATTGCACATGAAGGTGAAAATTATCGAGAAACAAAAAAATACCAATTGAACAAGCAACTAATTGCCGAAGAAGTTGAGGTTAGCGGAGAAATCAATGAGATAGCAGAAGACGCCCTAGCTGAAAAAATTGAGTATGTGAACAGAATGAATAAGACATCAAGAGCTAATCATGTCGAGGCTTTAAAGGGAGACCTTGGCAGTCGCATGAATGCTGAAGAATCAATTTCTACAATTTATGCAGAAGTAAGCGATGATGCAATAGATGAAAAGAAAAAATTAGAACAGAATAATAATGCATTGGTTCAGCTCGATAAAACATTGAAAGCTGACATTGCAGCCGATAATATTGGACAAACAGATAAGCACTACGATGCTCAGAAGAAATTAAGCAAGATAAATGATGCTCCCAAGAATAAGTCAATTATCCCGAATTCATTGGGTGAAGCATATCCTGAAGGTGTCTCTGAAGAGTCCTTTACACGTAGCGATCAAGATGGATTGGTGAAGACAATCATAACGCGACGAGTAGTTGTAATCGAAGCCCACGCTAATGTGTATATTAGAACACAGTCGTTGAATGGAATAACATACAGTAAAAATGGAAAACCTAGTTTATCAAGTGTTTGGAGTAGTGAAACACAAGGGCCTCATTTGGAGCGTCATTATTAGTAGTATTCTTTTCACCTCTTGTGGAGAAAATGAACAAAAGCTGGAAACGCTCTACAATAGTATTAAAATTCATGGAGAAACTCAAGGTACAACCTACACGGTCATTGTTGTTGAAAAAGAAAATACACTGAAGAAAAATGAACTCGATTCTCTTTTCTCAGCTTTTGACAAAGTACTTTCAACTTATCTCGAAGAATCAATAATTAGCCAGTTTAATCGGTGTCAAGATTCCATTGTTTTAGTCGATAAATCTCATCTTTTTGAACGGTGCTATATCACAAGTCAGGATATTTATTCAAAGACAAAAGGACTTTTTGATCCATCTGTTTTCCCATTGGTGAAAAACTGGGGGTTTATGAATAATAAGATTTCACCACTAACGAAAAAAGAAGTTAATGACATTCTAGGTTACGTTTCTTTTGAAAAAGATAAGCATCATACCATGGTCTTTTCTCCGGAAGGCAAAATATTGGGGAATAAATACAAAGCAGATTTTAAATTGGATATGAATGCAATTGCACAGGGATTGTCTGTTGACGTTGTAGATGAATTTCTTAAAAATAAAGGTTATTCTAATTACTTTATTGAAATTGGTGGAGAAGTGGTTGTCCGAGGAAATAATAGAGAAGGAAATGATTGGAGAATTGGAGTGGATGTTCCAAAAGAAAATTTGACGACAAGAGAGCTTGAGAATATTATTGTGATTACAGAAAAAGCAATAGCAACGAGTGGAAATTACCGTAAATTTTACATGAAAGATGGAGTGAAATATGCACATACATTGAATCCATTGACGGGATTCCCCGTTCAGCATAGTTTATTGAGTGTTACCGTAATCGCAGAATCATGTGATTTAGCTGATGGATATGCGACTGCTTTCATGGTAATGGGGACAGAAAAGACCTTAAGCTTTGTTAAAAGTCATCCCGAAGAGAAATTGGAAGTATATCTTTTGTTTTCAGGAGAAGGCGGTGAAATAGAGCGTGTCATGTCCGACGGGTTTAAAAAGTATTTAGAAAATTAGTTTTCCTCTTGTTCTTGTTGGCAATTTTTAAGATGTTGAACATTTAATTCGACAATTTCTACTACTTTCATAGCTGACCAGATGAAAAAAAACGTACTTACAATTGTATTACTGATAGGATTATTTGCACTAGGAAGTCTAATCATCAATTATTATTGGACCAATAATACGCTGTCAAGTATTGTATTTGTCCCAATGTATGTGGTTGTAATGACCTTTTTCTACATCATCTTACAAATTGCAAAACGATACTTTATTTCAAATAAAAATTGGTGGGACTGGTTGTACTATCTTGGTTTAATTGGCGTATTACTTCCACTTTATTTTGCGAAAGAAGAAAATCTAGATACTTTTCAATGGGTGTCTGATTGTGGGGTGTCGTTTTTGATTGTACCATTATTGTTTGATATAAAAGAATTAATCATCAGTAATAAAACACGTTATGAAGAGAATTAAATACGGCTTACTATTCTTTTCCATAATACTAGAAGATATAATCATATATGGAGAGTAACAATAAGAGTGTTCACTTTATAGCAATTGGTGGAAGTGCAATGCATAACCTTGCAATTGCATTGAGTCGAAAAGGGTTAATCGTAACAGGAAGCGATGATGAGATTTTCGAGCCATCTAAATCGCGATTAGAAAAGGAAGGAATTCTTCCAAGTTCAACAGGGTGGAGCAGTTCCAATATAAATACAGATATAGATGCCGTTATTCTTGGGATGCATGCTAGAATAGACAACCCAGAATTACTGAAAGCAAAAAA
>CAJQQA010000006.1 GCA_905480355.1 uncultured Flavobacteriales bacterium
TCTTGGATTGAATTTGCAACAGACATTAACAGTGTTATGTATGCTTATATCGATCGTAAGAAAAAATTACCGGTTACGACTCTTTTTAGAGCTATTGGTTATGAAACCGATAAAGATATCCTTGAGATTTTTGATCTTGCAGATGAATTAAAAGCGAATAAAACGAACCTTAAGAAGGCGTTAGGACGTAAATTAGCTGCAAGAGTTCTTAAGTCTTGGGTAGAAGATTTCGTAGATGAGGATACAGGAGAAGTTGTATCTATCGAAAGAAATGAAGTATTGTTAGATCGTGAAACTGTTCTTGAAGAAGAGCACATCGATTTAATTATTGATTCTGGTTCTAAAACTATTATCCTTCATAAAGAAGATGCAAATAGTGCAGATTACACAATTATTTATAATACACTTCAAAAAGATACTGCCAATTCTGAAAAGGAAGCAGTTGAACATATTTATAGACAATTACGTAACGCCGAGCCGCCAGATTATGAAACTGCAAAAGGAGTTTTTGAAAAATTATTCTTTTCAGATACGCGTTATGATCTTGGAGAAGTAGGTCGTTTCCGTATCAATAAGAAACTAGGCGTTAACATGGATGAAACATCTCGTGTATTAACGAAGCCGGATATGATTTCGATCATTAAATACCTGATTGAATTAATTAATTCACAAGCTGAAGTTGATGATATCGATCATTTATCAAACAGACGTGTGAGAACAGTTGGTGAACAATTGTATTCTCAATTTGGTGTTGGACTTGCAAGAATGGCAAGAACAATTCGCGAAAGAATGAATGTGAGAGATAATGAAGTATTTACACCAATCGATTTAATTAATGCGAAGACATTATCGTCTGTAATTAATTCTTTCTTTGGAACGAATCAACTTTCTCAATTCATGGATCAAACAAATCCTCTATCTGAGGTGACTCACAAACGTCGTTTGTCTGCACTAGGACCTGGCGGATTATCTAGAGAAAGAGCAGGATTTGAGGTGCGTGATGTTCACTACACTCACTACGGTCGTTTATGTACGATTGAAACTCCTGAGGGGCCGAATATTGGTCTTATCTCTTCTCTTTGCGTATTTGCAAAAGTGAATAAATTAGGTTTTATTGAAACACCTTACCGTGAAGTTAAAAACGGTCAAGCAGCAATTAATAAAGACCCTATATATCTTTCAGCTGAGGAAGAGCATGGTAATTTAATTGCTCAAGCTCATGTTGAGATGGATGATAAAGGAAAATTCACAAGCGAGCTTGTAAAGGCCCGTAATTTAGGTGATTTCCTTGTAGTACCTTCTGGTAAGATTAACTTGATGGATGTTGGAGCAAATCAAATTGCTTCTATTGCAGCATCTTCGATTCCTTTTTTAGAACATGATGATGCCAATCGTGCACTAATGGGATCAAACATGCAGCGTCAAGCCGTACCATTATTAAAGCCAAATTCTCCAATTGTAGGAACTGGTATTGAAGAATTAGTAGCGAAAGATTCTCGTGTACTAATCAATGCGGAAGGGGATGGTGTAGTTGAATATGTTGATGCAGACAAGATCACTATCAAATATAGCTGGTCAAAAGAAGATAAATTAGTAAGTTTCGATGGAGAAGTGAAAACTTATCCATTAGTGAAATTTGCGAAAACAAATCAAGGAACTTGTATTAACCTTAAGCCTATCGTTGTAAAGGGCAATAAAGTAAAGAAAGGGCAAGTGCTTTGTGAAGGATATGCAACTCAAAAAGGTGAATTGGCTTTGGGTCAAAACTTAAAAGTGGCTTTCATGCCATGGAAAGGTTACAATTTTGAGGATGCAATTGTAATTTCTGAGCGAGTAGTTCGTGACGATGTATTTACATCAATTCATATTGATGAATTTAGTGTAGATGTTAGAGATACGAAACGTGGAATGGAAGAATTAACTTCTGATATACCAAATGTAAGTGAAGAAGCGACTAAAGATCTAGATGAGAATGGATTAATTAGAGTTGGTGCTGATATTAAAGAAGGAGATATCCTTATTGGTAAAATTACACCAAAAGGCGAAACTGATCCATCACCAGAAGAGAAATTATTACGTGCAATTTTCGGTGATAAAGCCGGAGATGTTAAAGATGCATCTTTAAAAGCGAAACCTTCGTTAAGAGGTGTCGTTGTTCAAAAGAAATTATTCTCGAGAGCAGTTAAAGATAGAAAGTCGAAAGCACAAGATAAGCCAATTTTGGAAAGCCTAGATGCTGATTACGAAACAGAATTTGCAGCGTTGAAAGTAACATTGATTGATAAAATTGTTGCTATTGTTGGCGATGAGAAATCAAATGGTGTTGCAAATAATTTTAGAGAAGAAATCATTAAAAAGGGTACGAAGTTTAATACTCGTAACTTAAATGCTATTGATTTCTCTATCATTAATCCAACGAAATGGACAACTGATGATAAAGTCAATACTTTAATCGGCCGAGTTATACATAACTTCAATATTAAAGCAAATGATTTATTGGGAACTTACAAGCGTAAGAAATTCCATATCTCAGTTGGAGATGAACTTCCAGCAGGAATCATTAAAATGGCAAAGGTATACGTTGCTAAAAAACGTAAACTTAAGGTAGGTGATAAAATGGCCGGACGTCATGGTAACAAGGGTATTGTTGCAAACATTGTTCGTCAGGAAGATATGCCTTTCTTAGAAGATGGAACACCAGTAGATATCGTTTTGAATCCATTAGGAGTTCCTTCTCGTATGAACCTTGGTCAAATTTATGAAACTGTTCTTGGTTGGGCAGGTGAAAAATTAGATATAAAATTTGCTACACCAATTTTCGATGGAGCTCATCCAACTGAAATTGACGAGTGGACGAAGAAAGCCGGAGTACCAAAATCAGGTAAGACTTATCTTTATGATGGTGGTACTGGAGTGAGATTTGATCAAACTGCAACAGTTGGTGTAATCTACATGCTTAAATTATCTCACATGGTTGATGATAAAATGCATGCTCGTTCTATCGGACCTTATTCATTAATTACGCAACAACCACTTGGTGGTAAGGCGCAATTCGGTGGACAAAGATTTGGTGAAATGGAGGTTTGGGCATTAGAAGCATTTGGTGCAGCAAACATACTACAAGAAATCTTAACCGTTAAGTCGGATGATGTTATAGGGCGTGCGAAAGCATACGAAGCGATTGTTAAAGGAGATAATATTCCTGAACCAGGAATACCTGAATCGTTTAATGTATTAATGCACGAGTTGAAAGGATTATGTTTAGAAGTAACTCTGGACTAATTAGTTGTAGAACCTAAGAATATTAAAGAATTATTATGGCTTACAGAAAAGAAACAGTAAAAAAGCAAAGTAGTTTCAACAGAATTACGATAGGATTGGCTTCACCAGAGGTAATCTTAGAGAGATCGAGTGGAGAAGTACTTAAGCCGGAGACAATAAATTACCGTACCTATAAACCAGAAAGAGATGGTTTATTCTGTGAAAGAATTTTTGGACCGGTTAAAGATTACGAATGTCATTGTGGTAAATACAAGCGTATCCGATACAAAGGAATTGTTTGTGACCGTTGTGGTGTTGAGGTGACTGAGAAGAAAGTACGTCGTGAACGTATGGGGCATATTTCTCTTGTCGTTCCTGTCGCTCATATTTGGTATTTTAGATCTTTACCTAACAAAATTGGTTATTTACTTGGACTTCCAACAAAGAAGTTGGATCAAATAATCTATTACGAAAGATATGTTGTAATACAAGCTGGTGAGGCAAAGGATGCTGAAGGCGAAGACTTAACTCGTTTAGATTTCTTGACAGAAGAAGAGTATTTAGATATTCTAGATGTACTTCCGAAAGAAAATCAATACTTGGAAGATGCTGATCCAAATAAGTTTAATGCAAAGATGGGAGCTGAAGCTATCCATGATTTGTTGAAGACAATGGATTTGGATGCAACGTCATACGAATTACGTCATAAAGCGAATACAGAGACTTCAGTTCAACGTAAGAATGAAGCTTTAAAGAGACTTCAAGTAGTTGAGTCTATGAGAGATTCTCAAACGAGAATTGAAAATAGACCTGAATGGATGGTGGTTAAAGTTGTTCCGGTGATTCCACCAGAATTGCGTCCACTAGTTCCTTTAGATGGTGGTCGATTCGCGACATCAGATTTAAATGATTTGTACCGCCGTGTGATTATCAGAAACAACCGTTTAAAACGCTTGATTGAGATTAAGGCACCAGAAGTAATTTTGAGAAATGAGAAGCGTATGCTTCAAGAATCTGTGGATTCTTTGTTTGATAACTCAAGAAAATCATCTGCTGTTAAAACTGAGTCTAATAGACCCCTTAAATCTTTATCAGATTCATTAAAAGGTAAACAAGGTCGTTTTCGTCAAAATTTATTAGGTAAACGTGTGGATTATTCAGCACGTTCTGTAATTGTTGTTGGACCGAATTTGAAATTACATGAATGTGGATTGCCAAAGGATATGGCAGCTGAATTATACAAACCTTTCATTATTCGCAAATTAATCGAACGAGGTGTTGTAAAAACAGTAAAATCGGCAAAGAAAATTATTGACAAGAAAGAACCAATAGTTTGGGATATTTTGGAGAACATTTTGAGAGGGCATCCAGTTCTTTTGAATAGAGCCCCTACTCTTCACAGGTTAGGTATACAAGCTTTTCAACCAAAATTGATTGAGGGTAAAGCAATCCGTCTTCACCCACTTGTAACAACGGCATTTAATGCCGATTTTGATGGGGATCAGATGGCTGTTCATTTACCATTAGGTAATGCAGCGATTTTAGAAGCACAATTGTTAATGCTCGCCTCTCATAACATTTTGAATCCTGCTAACGGTGCTCCAATTGCAGTTCCTTCTCAGGATATGGTTCTTGGATTATACTATATTACTAAAGAGAAGAAAAGTACGAAGGAAGATATTGTTAAAGGTGAGGGAGGAACATTCTATTCTCCAGAAGAAGTTATCATTGCATACAATGAAGGTGTATTAGATCTTCATGCAAGTATTAAAGTGAGAGTTCATGACTTCAATGAGAATGGTGAATTAGTTTTACAACTTATTAACACGACTTGTGGAAGAATTATTTTTAATGAAAAAGTACCTTCTGAAGCAGGATATATTAATGATGTAATGACGAAGAAAGCACTTCGTGACATGATTGGTGAAGTATTGAAAGTTTGTGGTACTGCTCGTTCAGTTGCCTTTTTAGATGATATTAAGGAATTAGGTTATGAAAAGGCCTTTACAGGTGGTTTATCGTTTAACCTTGAAGATATTATCATTCCTAAAGAAAAAGTAACACTTGTTGCAAAAGCTGAAGGAGAAGTTAAAGACGTAATGTCCAATTATAATATGGGACTTATTACGAATAATGAACGATACAATCAAATCATTGATATTTGGACGCATACAAACTCAAGATTGACACATACCTTGATGGAACAATTGAAAAATGACCAACAAGGCTTTAATTCAATTTATATGATGTATGATTCAGGAGCCCGTGGTTCCAAAGAGCAAATTCGTCAGCTTTCTGGAATGCGTGGATTGATGGCTAAGCCTCAAAAATCTGGTGCATCAGCTCAAGATATTATTGAAAATCCTATTCTTTCTAACTTTAAAGAAGGTTTATCGATTTTTGAATACTTTATTTCTACTCACGGTGCCCGTAAGGGTCTTGCCGATACTGCCTTGAAAACGGCCGATGCTGGTTATTTAACACGTAGATTGGTTGATGTTGCGCAGGATGTTGTCATTAATGATTTCGATTGTGGAACATTAAGAGGGCTTGTAGCAGTTCCGTTGATGAAGAATGAGGATATTATCGAGCCATTAAAAGATAGAATCCTTGGAAGAACATCATTACTGAATATCTTTCACCCTAAAACAGATGAACTAATCGTTGCTGATGGTGAATTGATTACGGAAGCCATAGCTAAAGCAATTGAAGCTGCAGGTATAGAAGAGGTTGAGATCAGGTCAGTTCTTACATGTGAGCGCGCTAAAGGTGTTTGTTCAAAGTGTTATGGGTTGAACCTTGCAACTCAAAGACCAGCTCAAATTGGTGATGCAGTTGGAGTAATTGCTGCTCAATCAATTGGAGAGCCAGGAACTCAGTTGACACTTCGTACTTTCCACGTTGGTGGTACAGCTTCGAATATTACTGATGAGAATGATTTGACAGCTAAGACGAGTGGATCACTTGAAATTGACGCGCTAAGAACGATTGAAAAGAAAACTAAAGATGGCAAGAAAATTGTCGTTGTTGGTCGATCTGCTGAATTGAAAATCACGGATAAGAAAGGCAATGTTACAATGACTGCAAATATTCCTTACGGGGCTGAAATGTTAGTAGAAAGTGACGCTGAGCTTACTAAAGATGATGTAATTTGTAAATGGGATCCATACAACGCAGTTATTATCTCTGAGGTTAAGGGAACTGTTGTATTTGACAATATAATTGACGGATTAACTTATAGAGATGAAGTCGATGAGCAAACAGGATTTACGGAGAAAGTAATTACTGAATCAAGAGACAAGAAGAAAAATCCTTCGATTCATATTATCGATTCTAAATCTAAAGAGGTTCTAAGAGAATACAGCTTACCAGTAGATGCACATATTGCTGTTAAGGAAGGTGATAAATTGAGCGGTGGGGAAATACTTGTTAAGATTCCTCGTAGAGCTGGTAAATCTGGTGATATTACAGGTGGTCTTCCACGTATTACTGAGTTGTTTGAAGCGCGTAATCCTTCAAATCCTGCTGTTGTGTCTGAAATTGACGGTGTTGCTGAATACGGAAAAATTAAACGTGGTAATCGTGAAATTAAAATCACTTCTAAAACAGGTGAAGTTCGCAAGTATTTAGTTCCATTATCTAAGCATATCTTAGTACAAGAGAATGACTTCGTAAGAGCAGGTATGCCTTTGTCAGTAGGAGCAATTACACCTAGAGATATACTTAATATTGAAGGTCCTACTAAAGTACAAGAGTACATTGTAAACGAAGTACAAGAAGTATATCGTTTGCAAGGGGTAAAAATTAATGATAAGCATTTTGAGGTACTTGTACGTCAAATGATGCTGAAAGCTCAAATTCTTGACTCTGGAGACACGAAATTCTTGGAAGGACACTCTGTACATAAATCAGATATCATTACAGAGAATGACGCTATTTTTGAAATGAAGGTAATTACTGAGGCTGGAGAATCAACGGAATTGACAGCTGGTCAGATTGTTACTGCGCGTAAAATGAGAGATGAGAATTCTCAATTAAAACGTGCAGACAAGAAATTAGTTGAAGCAAGAGATGCTGTCCCTGCTACTTCTACACCTCTATTACAAGGAATTACTAGAGCATCATTACAGACGAAATCATTTATTTCTGCTGCTTCTTTCCAAGAAACAACAAAAGTATTGAATGAGGCTGCAGTTGCCGGTAAGCAAGACTACTTACTAGGATTGAAAGAAAATGTAATTGTAGGACACTTAATACCTGCAGGAACTGGATTTAGAAGCTTTCAAGATGTCTTAGTTGGATCTAAAGATGATTTAAAAGAATTGACTGAAAAAGCAGAGGGAGTTCCTGCTGCTGAATAAGACAATAATTCATTATACTCAAAAGGGACTGTTTTAACAGTCCCTTTTTTTTGTGTATTAAATTCTCTTTTATAACTTTACTTCATGGAAGAAAAAAAGGAAAACCAAGTCAATATTGAATTGACAGACGAGATATCTACGGGAGTATATACAAACCTAGCAATCATTACACATTCAACTTCTGAATTTGTTTTAGACTTTATCCAAATGATGCCTGGAGTGCCAAAAGGAAAAGTGAGGTCAAGAATTATTATGACTCCTCAAAATGCGAAACGTTTAATGATGGCTTTAACAGAAAACATGGAGAAGTATGAGCAAACTTTTGGAAAGTTAGACGATGCAGGGACGCCACCAATGCCACCAATGAATTTTGGAACACCAACTACTCAAGCTTAGGTTTTATCGATTATTTAAATTCTAGCTTGGTCTTCCATTCTTGACGATTTCCACAGCTATCAGAGGCAACGAGGCGGATACTTTTTACTCCTTTAAACGATGGTTTTCTGCGATATGTAAACCTGCTTTTTTTACCATCGTACTCTAGAAGAACCCATTTACCATCTATGAATAAATCGTAATCGTCAATGCCAGTTGAATTGTCTCGAATTGTCCATTGTAATTTACCTCCATTGAGGACCGTAGAGTTTTTCGAAAACTGAATTGGTGTGATTACTGGTGAGATGGTATCTCGAACCAAAGTGTAATTGCCAAAATACTTTGGCTCAAAAACAAGCATATCTCGATCATACATAACATTGACGAACCGGGTTTTCCCTTTTGCAGTAGTCATTTTAAGATAATGAGAACCGTCTTGAATTACCTCCCTATTAATAATTATTTTGTACACATTTTGAACCGGCACAGAAGTTACTCCAATTTTTGAACCGATTAACTTTTGGCTAATAGAAAGAGGTTCATATGTTGTTGACCTTCCAAACTCTACTCTTACATCTCCATTTATGACTAATTTTGTTTCAGAAGGCATTAATAATGATGAATCCCTAATTTCAGGAAGTAGTTTTAATAGATTTCCTTTTTCGACAATAAAGTCAAATTCAAGAATTGACGTATTCATTTTAACATCAAAAGCCACGTATTTGACCTTGTGTTTTTTGTCAGGGACAGGCTTGAAGACGCCTAAATTATCATTTATATAGATAGGCAAAGGATTTTCTTTGGTCCGAAACGCTTTATGAAATTTCTTTTTCAGAATAGCATATTCTTGAAAATCTTTATGAGAATTTACGTACCGTGTTGACGCAAATGGAACTCGTTTGGTCTTCTGTCCAAAAATGGTATCTCCATCAATAATTAAATAGCTACCGTACAATCCACACTTATTTGAAGCACCATCTAGGCGGTCAATCACATCAAATGCGAATCCAATTCCACCAGTTTTACTTAAGTAATTAAATGGAATCCTGATTACTTCTCCTGAAATGGAGTTCGTTGTTTTACCACGTTCTACAACTCTCTTGAGGCTTCTGTTTTTAATACGATAGCCGTCTTTCGTTAAACCGTAAACCTTCACTCCACGAATTTCAGGACGCTGATGGTCTTCGATGTCAAAACCAAATAATAATGGGTTTAGAGCGTGCTCTGATTCAGTGTTTCTCAATTCAAAGTGCAAATGAGGAGCTGTTGAACCACCAGAATTTCCAGAAAAACCAATAATTTGTCCTCGCTTTAAGGGAATATCGCCTTTTAAAAAATGAAGATCTACCTCAAACTTCTCACTTTTTGACTGAAAACTTTTAACAATACTATCAATTGCCACATTAAATTCGAGACAATGTGCATAAACACTAGTGATTCCATTTGGATGATCAATATAAATTACATTTCCGTATCCAAAAGGCGAGACTTTGATACGAGAAACAAAACCATCTTCAATTGAGTAAAGTCGAAATCCAGTTTTTCCTTTTGTTTTGATATCAATCCCCATGTGAAAGTGATTAGGTCTCAATTCTCCAAAATTTGAAGCAAGAATTAATGGAATTTTTAAAGGTGGATGATAATTTGGTTTTATCGCTTTTTGAGCATTAATGGTTAGTGTTGCACAAAAAAACACAAAAAAGAAACATTTAATCATTTGTCAAAAGTAGATTTTTAATAAAAAAAAGACAACAATTACACCAAAAATCTTGGTGGTCTTCATATCAATGCTATTTTTGTATTAAAGTCGTTTGTATGTCTGACAATATTCATAAGTTGATTGATGGAATTCGGGAAAAATATTCCCATGTAAACAGTCAATTGTTAGAAGAGAGAACAAAAGTAGAATCCCTTCAAAATAAAATAGATAATTTAACATCTCAGTTAGGTGTTAGTAATGAAGGAATTAGTGCTCTTCAAATAAGAATTAATGAAATGAGTAGTGTTACTGAGAAAGCAAATGAACAAGTCATCACACGTTCTGAAGGAAGTTTAATTTCGAATGAGCAAATTGATGAATTGGTGAAGGAAATAGATTACTGTATAGGGCAGTTAAAAAAATAAGATATGTCTAAGTTGTCGATAAAAGTTGTTGTTGCGGGTAGAACTTACCCTCTTTCTGTTGCTCAAGACGAGAAAGAGAAAGTAATCAATGCTGCTGCAGATATCAATAAAGCGATTAATTTGCTTAAAGACAACTACGCCGTTAAAGATATGCAAGACTTACTTGCAATGACGGCACTCCAATTGGCGTCGAAGGAAAACAATCAAACTTCGACTACGGATGATAAAAGTATTCTTCTAAAAATAGAAGAAGATTTACAATCATTATCTAATGACATGGAGGCATAGTCTTAATATTATTAATTTTTCTTCAACGATTCATGCGTATTATTTTGTGATGGTATTATTTAAATAATTGTAGAACTATGAATGTAATATTTGGAGTAATTGGAGCAGTAATAGGAGCCATCGTTGCTTTCGTTATCCAAGCTGTATTGATGAAAAAAAAGACGGATAAAGTCTTAAATGATGCAGAAAAGGAAGGGGAACGAATTAAGAAAGACAAGGTTTTTCAAGCAAAGGAAAGATTTCTAAAGCTGAAAGAAGAGCACGAAGTAAAAATTAAAGACAGAGAAAGAAAACTTCAATCTACTGAAGATAGAGTTAAAAATAAAGAAGCGAGTCTTTCTAAGCAAATTGAAAATGCAACTCGTAGCGAGAAGCAATCTGTTCAAAGTCAAGCTTCTTTAGATGGAAAAATTGATGCCTATAAGAAGAAGGAAGCTGAGTTAGATCAACAACACCAAAAGATTGTTGGTGAATTGTCTAAAATTAGCGGTATGTCTTCTGAAGACGCTAAAACAAGTTTGATGGATTCATTGAAGGATGAAGCTCGTACAAGCGCGATGGCACACATCAATGAAATTACTGAAGAAGCAAAGTTGAATGCAAATCGGGAAGCTCGAAAAATAGTTGTTCAAACAATACAGAGGGTTGCTACAGAGCAGGCTGTTGAAAATTCAGTTTCGGTATTTAATATTGAATCAGACGAAGTGAAAGGGCGAATAATTGGCCGTGAAGGGCGAAATATTAGAGCTTTAGAAGCTGCGACTGGAGTTGAAATTATTGTTGATGATACTCCTGAAGCAATTATTCTTTCTTGTTTTGATCCAATTCGAAGAGAAATTGCTAGACTGGCTTTGCATCAATTGGTTTCTGACGGAAGAATACACCCAGCGAGAATCGAAGAAGTTGTTTCAAAAACGAAAAAACAACTGAACGAAGAAATTGCAGAAACTGGACGTAGAACATGTATCGATCTTGGAATTCATGGATTGCATGCAGAATTAGTTAGAATGATTGGTAGAATGAAATATCGGTCCTCTTATGGACAAAATTTATTACAGCATTCAAGAGAGGTTGCTAATCTTTGTGCAATTATGGCTGCTGAGTTAGGCTTAAACGTTAAGTTGGCTAAAAGAGCGGGTTTGTTGCACGATATTGGAAAAGTTCCTGACGAGGAACCAGAATTACCCCATGCTATTTTAGGAATGAAAATGGCTGAAAAATATGGGGAAAAACCAGATGTATGCAATGCAATTGGGGCTCACCATGACGAAGTAGAAATGACGACTTTGGTTTCTCCAATAGTTCAAGTTTGTGATGCTATTTCTGGAGCGAGACCTGGGGCAAGACGAGAAGTTGTTGAATCATACATTAAGAGATTAAAAGATCTTGAAAATTTGGCATTAGGATATGATGGTGTTAGCACTGCATATGCAATTCAAGCAGGAAGAGAACTTAGAGTTTTGGTGGAAAGTGAGAAGATTTCTGATGTTCGAGCAGATGAACTTTCATTTGAAATTTCACAGCGTATACAAACTGAAATGACTTATCCTGGCCAGGTTAAAGTTACATTAATTAGAGAAAAAAGAGCAGTGAATTATGCAAAATAAGAACCTCGATAATGCAATTAATGAATTACAAGGAAAACATATTCTTGTAACTGGCGGAGCTGGGTTTATTGGTTCAAATTTAGTAGGTTTTTTGATCAGTAATAATATTCAAGTTACTGTGTTAGACAATCTATCAACTGGCAGGATAAGTAACTTAAACGAGTTCGAAGGGAATGAATTATTTCGATTTATAAATGGCGACATTACTGACTTTGATGTTTGCATGAATGCGCTTAATGGAATTGACGCTGTAAGCCATCAGGCTGCATTGGGTTCTGTTCCAAGATCTATTGAGCTACCACATAATACACACGCTGTGAACGCAACTGGTTTTTTGAATATGTTGCATGCTGTAAAAGAAAGTGGTATCGAAAGGCTTGTTTATGCCAGTTCATCTTCAGTTTACGGAAATAGCCAAAATTCTCCAAAGAAAATTGGTGAAGAAGGGGATTTACTTTCTCCATATGCTGTTACGAAACAATTGAATGAAGAATATGCAAAAGTTTATCACAAGCTTCATGCACTCCAGACGATTGGCTTAAGGTATTTCAATGTTTTTGGACCAAAGCAAGATCCAAATGGCGTATATGCAGCTGCGATCCCAAAGTTCATTGATAAGATGATTAATGGAGAAGAAATCACAATTAATGGAGATGGAGAGCAGACCCGTGACTTTACTTATGTCATGAATGCTGTAAAGGCAAATGTTCTTGGGTTGTCAGTTCAGAATGAGAAGGCCTATGGTAGAGCTTTCAACGTAGCTTGTGGAGAATATTTATCTCTGAATGGTGTTATTGGTGCAATCAAAAAAGGTTTGTCAGCTAATGGTCAATTCAATGAGAAAACAACTATTGTTAATGGTCCTGACCGACCTGGTGACGTGCGAGATTCCTTAGCTGACATTACATCAACGACGACTGAATTGGAATACGAAAATCCAGTTCGTTTTGATGATGGAATGAAAATCTATTTGGAAAATATCTTAAAAGAATAGTTCTTTTCTAACTGGGATAATTGAAT
>CAJQQA010000007.1 GCA_905480355.1 uncultured Flavobacteriales bacterium
TTCATTTCTTGTTGAAATGCGCTCCAAAACTGTTGATTTTTTTCTTTTAGTTCTTCTTTTGATATCATGGCATTTGTTTCACAAAAAATGAAAGGTAAAAGTAATCTAATCTATGTGACTAGTGTCACTGTAATTCGAGAATTAATCATTAAATTTGAAAAATTAACAAACAAACTATGAAAAAAGTAGTAAGCCTGTTTATTGCAGCCCTCATGATCTCTTCCTGCTCTGAAGCACAACAAAAAAGAGTTTCGGGTACAGCTCAAACTGCTGAGACTATTGTCAGAGTTGTTGTTGCGGAAGAATTCAAGGAGATAATGAAGAAGGAAGACGTGCAGCTAATCGATGTTAGAACTCAAAGAGAATACGCGAATGGACATATAGTAAATGCAGAAAATTTAGACTTTTATTCTGATGATTTCAGATCAATGCTTGCTAAATTAGACAAAAATAAAATTACATTAGTTTATTGCCATTCAGGCGGACGAAGCGCTAAAGCTTCTAAATTAATGGCAGATATGGGTTTCATAAATGTTGCTGACCTGAAAGGTGGCTATTCTGCATGGCCTTATTAAAGCACTTTAATAAAATTACGTTATAAAAAAATGGAAATCATTCTTCCGAAATTCGGAAAGAATGATTTTTTGTTATTTACATTAAATTATTGAATGAAATTTACAGAATTAGATTTATTACCAGAAATATTGAATTCCCTAAGTAATCTAGGATATTCAGAGCCAACACCAATTCAAAAGCAAGCAATTCCACTTGCCCTGCAAGGCAAAGACATTCTTGGTTGCGCTCAAACAGGAACTGGAAAAACGGCAGCGTTTTCTATTCCTTTACTACAAACATTGCATGAGCGTAAAAGTAATAAGCCTGGAAAAAGACCAATACGCGCTTTAATATTAACTCCAACGAGAGAATTAGCTGCACAAATTGCTGACAGTATTAGAGATTATGGAAAAGGCCTTGGTTTGCGACATGTCGTTATTTTTGGAGGAGTAGGTCAGTCACCACAAGTTCAAAAATTAAGAGAAGGTGTTGATATTTTAGTTGCTACTCCGGGTCGATTGTTAGATTTAATGCAACAAGGATACGTTCGCCTTGATCAAATTGAATTTTTTGTACTTGATGAAGCTGATAGAATGTTGGATATGGGATTCATTCATGACATCAAGAAAATTCTTCCAAAGCTTCCTGAACGAAAACAAACGATGTTTTTCTCAGCGACCATGCCTTTGGCAATAGCCGATTTAGCAAAGAAAATACTTCACAAACCTGAACAAATAAGGGTTGATCCAGTTTCTTCTACGGCAGAAAAAATACAGCAAGTTGTATATCATGTCTTGAAACCTCAAAAGAAGGAGTTATTAAAGCATATATTAATGGATCAGTCCATTGAGCGAATGCTGGTTTTTTCTAGAACGAAAAGGGGAGCTGATCGTCTTGCTCGTTTGTTGGATAAGGCAAAAATACCAGCGGCAGCGATACACGGCGATAAAAGTCAGGGGGCAAGAGAACGAGCTTTGAAAGAATTCAAGTCTGGAAAAATGAGAGTCTTGGTTGCTACTGATATTGCTGCTAGAGGAATTGATATCGATTCTTTACAATGCGTCCTTAACTTTGACCTCCCAAACGAACCTGAAACTTATGTTCACAGAATTGGGAGAACAGGAAGGGCAGGAGCAAGTGGGGTGTCTATTTCATTGTGTGATATTGATGAGAGACCTTTCCTTAAAGACATCGAGAAGCTTATTAAAATGAAAATAGATGTCAATAACGACCATCCTTTTCAGATTACCGATGCTGCTATCGCTGATTATAAAATACTCCAAGAGAGTTATGAGAAAATGAACAATAACCGTAAAAAGGGTAACAGCGATAGACGAAATAACAATAATGGGGGTGGACGTAATAAAAATAACAGAAGACGATAGCATTATATAAACAAAGAAAAGTAATAACATTATAGAATAAAAAAGGCGTTTAGAATTAAATCTAAACGCCTTTTTCTATTTATTAAACTATTTATTTCACTAGAATCTTAGGCGATGCGGAAAGTATTTCTTCACTTGCTGCAGATTCAAAAGTCTTGAAATTATCTATAAACTGACCTGCTAACTTATTTGCCGTTTTTTCAAAAGCAGATTTATCAGCCCAAGTATCTATAGGGTTTAATATTTCCGAAGGAACCTCAGGACATGAAGTTGGAATGTCCAATTCAAAAACAGGTTGTTTTTTGTATTCAACATTATTTAAATCACCATTCATGGCAGCTGTAATCATTGATCTTGTGTACGATAATTTCATTCTGCTACCAACTCCGTATGATCCACCTGACCATCCAGTATTAATTAGCCAAACTTTTATATCCGTCCCTTCTAGTTTACGTCCTAATAAGTCCGCATATTTTGCTGGGTGTAATGGTAAGAATGCAGCTCCAAAACATGCTGAAAAAGTAGACTGAGGTTCCGTAACTCCCATTTCTGTCCCTGCAACTTTGGCCGTATATCCAGAGATAAAGTGATACATTGCTTGTTCTTTTGACAAGCGTGAGATTGGAGGTAAAACTCCAAATGCATCTGCTGTTAAAAAGAAAATATTCTTTGGTGCTCCTCCTAAAGAAGGAACCACTATATTCTCAATATGATTAATTGGGTATGAAACACGAGTATTTTGAGTGATTTCAGTATTTTCATAATCAGGACACGACGTTCCTTCTTCAAAACCAATATTTTCTAGAATTGCTCCATACTTAATAGCATCATAAATTTGAGGCTCTTTTTCTCGTGATAGATCTATTGTTTTCGCATAGCAACCACCTTCAAAATTAAAAACAGTGTCATTTGACCAACCGTGTTCATCATCACCAATCAATCTTCGATCGGGATCTGATGACAATGTTGTTTTACCTGTTCCAGATAAACCGAAAAATACAGCTGTATCGCCATCTTTTCCAATGTTTGCAGAACAATGCATTGATAAAACATCTTTCTCATGTGGAAGAATAAAGTTTAAAACTGAGAATATTCCTTTCTTAATCTCTCCAGTATATCCTGTGCCACCAATGATGGCCATTTTTTTTGTGAAATTTAATATTGCGAAATTATGTTGTCGCGTTTCATCTATTTCTGGATCAGCCATGAAACCTGGTGCACAAACAACATTCCATTCAGCATTAAAACTTTGAATTTCTTCATCCGATGGACGGATAAACATGTTATGCGCAAAATGATTTGACCAAGGAAACTCCGTTGTTACACGAAGACTCAATTTATGATCTTCATCTGCACAAGCGAATGCGTCTCTAACATAAACATCCTTTCCAGCTAAATATGCTTTCATTCTGTTGTAAAGAGCATCAAATTTATCAGGTGAAAACTTGATGTTAATTCCTCCCCACCAAACAGCATCTTCTGTCTTTTCGTCACAAACGATAAATCTATCTTTTGGTGATCTTCCAGTAAATTCTCCAGTCTCAATTGCCAAAGCACCAGTTTCGGTTAATACACCTTGACCGCTAATGATAGTGTCTTCAATAAGTTCTGAAGGAGATAGGTTCCAAAATTGGTTACCTAAGTTAGTTAATCCAATTGACTCGTTTAAATTGGCATTTTCATTCTTCTTACCAAATACGTTCATATTTTTAGTTTACAGCTTTCGCTTATGTTAACACAACAAAACTAAAGGTTAATTGTCTAATTTTAGAAGAAATTATGAAGGATTTACTAACAATTGATTAAAAAAATTGTTGATATCCACTTATTTAACTTTGTACAATAAGTAGGCTTAAACTAAATCTCCTAAAGCTTTAATAGCAGAACTGATGCTTTTTCTTACTTCAGAAATTATTGAATAAATGATATAATATTAGAGGGCACTATTATATTCACCTTATCAGCTAAATCATTATAAACAATAGAACCAGAAAGTAAAATTAACTATTTTCATTGGCTATAATTATAGTTAATTTCATTTTCCCACCCTTTTAATATCAAAACAATTTCAGCGTTTGGAGTTTGCTTAAAAGCCAGGTCTTTAATGTCAACTTCGATTGTTCGAGTAACAATAGAGCGGCATTTATCATCTCCATTGTCATGAATTAAAATAATTGATCGCTTAGGGGGAAGACTCTTCATAATCATTGATTGGCCAATGAGTTCAAATTGATGATTCGCACAGCCACCAGGATAAGTGATTTCCATCAACATTGTATTTCCTTTGACGCTAATACTTTTTATTTTATAAGAATCAGAATCTTTAAAATCACCTAATACTGCTTTTATTTTTACATTTCTTTGAGGTTTTACTGTATCTGTATCAATACTTGAGATTGTTTCTTTATTGTCTGACAATTCCTTTGTGCCGCCACATGAAACTAGCACTAAACCTATAAAAAGTAAACTAAAAAAATTCATATTTAATTAATTAAAATAAACATATATCTATTATTTGTCCCCAAATATAGCGCCAACTTCGAGAATTCAAACAGCAAATTAAATAAAATGAGTAAAAACATGATTGAATCCGTACCTTTGCGCTATGAAAACGAAAACGCTTAAGAAGAATAAAGTAAATGTTGTTACACTTGGTTGTTCTAAAAATATTGTTGACTCAGAAATACTTATGGCTCAGCTCAAGGGGAATAACTTTGATGTGGAGCATGAATCTCAAAGTGAAGACTCTGAAATAGTGATTATCAACACATGTGGCTTCATTGATAATGCGAAGCAAGAGTCGATTGATACCATTCTTCATTTTTCTGAGGCAAAATCCGCAGGACTTGTTGATAAGGTTTACGTTACTGGTTGTCTTTCTCAACGTTATAAAGATGATCTCGAAAAAGAAATTAAAGGTGTAGACGCATTTTTTGGAACACGAGAGTTACCTCACCTTCTTAAGACATTAAAGGCGGACTACAAGCATGAATTAATAGGGGAGAGATTACTAACTACACCAACGCATTATGCATATTTCAAAATTGCCGAAGGTTGTGATAGACCATGTTCATTTTGTGCCATTCCAATTATGAGAGGAAAACATGTTTCTACTCCAATTGAAGAACTAATTGTTCAAGCAAAATCATTAGCAGCAAAAGGTGTGAAAGAATTGATGTTAATAGCTCAAGATCTAACATATTATGGATTAGACATATACAAAGAGAGAGCGCTTGCCAAATTAGTAGACCAAATTTCAGATGTTGAAGGAATTGAATGGGTAAAATTGCATTATGCATTCCCGAATGGATTTCCAATGGACGTTCTTGACGTTATGAATACAAAGGAGAATGTTTGTAAATACCTAGATATTCCATTACAACATGGATCTACAAAGATTTTGAAAGCAATGAGACGTGGCATAACACGTGAAAAAACAGAAAAACTAATCGAGGATATTCGTGAAAGAGTACCTGGTATTGCTGTTAGAACAACCTTAATTGCAGGTTATCCTGGAGAAACAGAAGAAGATTTTCAAGAAATGTATGAGTTTGTTGAACGCTCTCGATTTGAGCGTTTAGGAATCTTTACTTATTCTCACGAAGAAAATACACATGCATTTAACGCTGTGGATGATGTTCCTGAAGAAGTGAAAAAAGAGCGTGCAGATCTTATTATGGAATTGCAATCAGGTATCAGCTACGAATTAAATCAAGACAAAGTAGGGAAGACCTATAAAGTACTTTTTGATAAAGTAGAAGGTGACTTTTATGTTGGGAGAACAGAGTTTGATTCTCCTGATGTAGATAATGAAGTACTTGTACGAAAAGATGAATTCCATCTTCGACTAGGCGATTTCGCAATGGTAGAGATTACCCAAGCGGACCATTATGACCTGTATGGAAAGGTAATAGACTAATTTACTTATTTCTGGGATGAAATGAAATAATAGCTTCTTTCAAAAAGCTTTGGTCTAAGTGAGTATATATTTCTGTTGTCAGAATTGATTCATGGCCTAACATCTCTTGAATAACCCTTAAATTTGCTCCACCTTCAAGTAAATGTGTCGCAAATGAGTGTCGAAAAGTATGAGGTGAAATGTTTTTTTTCAATCCAATTTCTTTGGCAAGGTTCTTAATGATGGTAAAGATCATAACTCGAGTTAATTTAGCGCCTCTGCGGTTCAGGAAAATATAGCTTTCATGCCCTTTTTGAATTGACAAGTGAACTCGAGAATGCTCGCTGTATATCTCAATCTCTTTTTCAACAGAAGGACTTACAGGGACAAGTCGCTGTTTGTCACCTTTACCTATTACACGAATAAATCCTTCATCAAAGAATAGATTTTCAAACTGTAAATTAACCAATTCAGAAACTCTTAATCCACAGCTGTATAAAGTTTCTAATATAGCTTTGTTACGATGTCCTTCAGCCTTGCTTAAGTCAATTGCAGCAATCAATTGATCTATTTCATCTAGACTAAGTACTTCAGGGAGCTTACGACCAATTTGAGGCATTTCAAGCAATTCACTTGGATCTGATTCTATCTCTTTTTCTAATAATAAATACTTAAAAAAATGCTTAATTCCGCTTATAATTCTCGCCTGACTTCGTGCGCTTAAACCAATGGAGTAGAGTTCTTGAACAAAATCGCGCAAGAAGGCATAATTGATATCCTTTGCTTCTTTATCATTTGATAACGCAAATTCATGCAGTTTTGATACATCTTTCTCATATGCTTCAACTGAATTGTCAGCTAAACCTCTTTCGATTTTCAAGTATGAAACAAAATCCTTAATATAGCGACTCCAAGATGACATCTATGAAATTATTAATAGTTAACGGTCCAAATTTAAATTTAATTGGACAACGAGAAGAAGAAATATACGGTAAAGAAACGTTTTTAGACTATTTCGAAGAATTAAAAGCGAAAAAAAATGCTCAAATCGACTATTTTCAATCAAACGTTGAAGGTGAGATTATTGATGAATTGCAAAACTCAAATCATGATGGAATCATCCTGAATGCAGGTGGTTACACTCATACAAGTGTCTCGATTCGGGATTGTGTAAAAGCAATTAATGTACCTGTCGTTGAAGTTCATATCAGCAATATCATGCAACGCGAAACTTTTCGTCACGTCTCTTTAATTTCTGAAGTTGCGGAAGGTTGTATCTTTGGATTTGGATTAAAATCTTATGAATTAGCGGTTGACTATTTTACTACATAGTTAATTTTTATCCCACCAAACAATAAAAAATTTTTGAAATGTTCCATCTTGTTGTTTAAGCCAGCACAATGGAGACCTTTTCTCCTTTAACAATTCTCCAACATGTTTTAGGAAGTGATTGTAATCTAGCCATTCAGCTTTTTCTGAAACATCTGAAACCCAATCAAGTTTGCATGGGATAGAAAAGACACAATCACTAAATCGAGTCATTTCATTTAAACGTGCATAAAAACCATAGATGCAATCGTTGTTTACTAATGAGAAAGATTCTTGATTGTTGGACAGAGGAATGAATAATTGTGCCTTAAAGTAGACTCTTTGCTTAAAATCTTCAGGAGCTAGCTTTAGTTTTTGAAGATATGTTTTTGTTTCCTCCCTGTAAAGTAATGGTAGCTGCTTTGTTTTAAGCTTTTTTAATTTTTCAATTAGGCTGTCTTTTCGATTAGGGCCAATCCATCTTTCTAATTCTGTGGGGCTTGCGTTACTATCGTATAAATAGAATTTATAAACGATCTCTAAATGAACTAGCTCATCGTTATTTCTCAACAAACAATCGATTTCCCCTAGTGTAATTCTATCTTTTTGAATCTGTATATTTTCATCAATAATCTGAATCGACTCTATCGAATCAAATAACTGAAAAACAAACTGTTCTATTCGTTTCCCCATTCTTGTGTTCAGCTTTAATGGGAGTTCTATATCAGTGCTTATCGGATAGGAATGGGTGAATTGATTCAATTCTAGAATAGAACTATCTGTCCATAAATTTGGAGTATTAAGAAAGCCATTGTATTGATCAAGAGATTGATTTGTCATAACTTGAATAAAGATAATTAAACAGAACTAAAATACCTCTACTAAAATGAAAGTTCATTTATTTTTATGTCTTAGAAATATGTGCTTTAATAACCAACTACTTCTTGCTTCCAACTTATTATGAGTAGTTTTACTAAGAAATATTCTTACGCAAATTTAGAGACATTGAAAGACAATAAAAACGACATCAATTTGAGTATCAACAAAGCAGTTGACAGCTATTTCAAATCCAATCCAGAAATGAATTCGTTTGCAGCTAAAAAACTTATGCCGGCCTTGATTAAAGATTGTGTTTTTGATAG
>CAJQQA010000008.1 GCA_905480355.1 uncultured Flavobacteriales bacterium
CCATTATTGGAATTTCAGGCCCATCAATTTTAATCAAGGCATTGTCAACCTGACATCCATATAGTGCAGCCAAAACGTGCTCAGTTGTATATACTTTTGCTCCATTCTGCTCTAGAGTTGTACCTCTCTCTGTAGATACAACTAGGTCGCAATCAGCTGTAATAAATGGTTCGCCTTCAAGATCTATTCTTTGAAATTTATAACCATGCCCAGCTTTTGCAGGAAGAATTTCCATATTCACTTTTTCTCCGGTATGCAATCCAACACCAACAAGCTTTATTGGATTAGCAATAGTTCTTTGCATTTCAGCCATCGATTATTTATCTTTTGTTAATTCTTTTATTTTCAATTCTAATTCATCTAATCTACTAAGAATTCTAGGCAATCGACGAAAACCAATGTATGACTTTTTGTAATCTTCAATATCAAACGATGGTGAGCCCATTACTTTTTTATCGTCTTTCACATCACCTGGCACTCCAGATTGAGCAGCGATCATAACTCGATTGCCAATTTTAAGATGTCCTGCTAGTCCAACTTGACCACCAATCAATACATTATCTCCGACCTTACAAGATCCCGCAATGCCAACTTGAGCAGCCATGGCTGAATTTCTTCCAACTTCTACATTGTGTCCAATTTGAACCAGGTTATCTATTTTAGCACCATTTCGGATAATAGTACTTCCCATTGTTGCTCTATCTATTGTTGAATTAGCTCCAATATCTACATTATCTTCAAGTACAACATTTCCTATTTGAGGAATTTTTTGAAATTCACCTTTTTCATTCGGTGAGAATCCGAAACCATCTGCTCCAATAACTGCACCCGCATGAATAATACAATTAGCTCCAATTATACAATCTCTATAAATTGTTGCTCCTGGAAATATTACTGTATTATCTCCAATACTAACATTATTTCCAATATTAACATTTGGATAAATTGCAACTGAATTTCCTATTACAGTATCTTTTCCAATATAAGCGTAAGCTCCCATAAACAAATCAGTTCCTACTTTAGATGATTCATGAATAAAAGATGGCTCTTCGATTCGAGGTTCCTCTTTGGTCATTGAATCGTATAGTTCAAGAAGCTTTGCAAAACAGGCATAAGCATCTTCAACTCTAATAATCGTTAACGAAGATGGTAGTTCTTTTGAGGCTTTAAATGTATTATTGACTATGCAGACACTTGATTTCGTTGAATAGATAAACTCTTCATATTTAGGATTCCCTAAAAAGGATAATGCACCTGAAAAACCTTCCTCAATTTTTGCCAAAGCCTCAACTTCTATAGAAGAATCCCCTTCTATAGTTCCTTCAAGAATACCAGCTATTTGTTTTGCCGAAAATTTCATAAAATCAAAAATAAAAAAACAATGGTTTAAACGTACTATTTAAACAATTTAATTATCCAACTATTTTAGTTTACTCCCTTTTTTACAATCCTCAACTCCCGGGAAATCAAATGAAGTAATGTTTAATTTGTTTTTGTACCAAATCATATTTGCACTAATAATTACATCGTTGTATTCAAACTCTATGGTATGTTCTGCTTTCGGTTTTTGGCTTAAATTGGACTCTGCAAAATTAATTGATCCGGATTCTGTCATCATCTTGAGAATATCTCTAGCATCCACCTCACCTAGAAGTTCCAGTTGACATTGAACAGTATTATTAGTATCAATATAAACAAGATCATCATCTGCTGGAAAGTGAATAAGCTCGCCATTATTGGTAATAGAAGTTTTTACTTTCTCGTTCTTAACATTCACAAAAACTTCCGAAATAAAACTCTCGTATGGCAATGTGAATGCAAATTTGACATTGTTCTTCTCTATAATGTAGCATTTTTTGGATTCCTCTTTAACGCTTTCTCCAAATAGAATATCGCCATCATTCAGCACTTGCACTAAATCATCAGATGAGAATCCCATTGCTGTCATTTTCGTTTTAGTATTCTCATTGACAACTAAAACACGGTCTAAAATTGAATTCTTAACCCTATTTGATGGTAGCCAAGAACAACCTCTATTACTAAAGAAAAAGACGACAAAAATCAGTCCTATTGTAAATCCAATTCCGTAAAATTTTATTCGTTTAGCGATACTTGCCATGTTGCGTTATTATTTATTACAAAAATACGATAATCGAACGAATATCTTTACGAGAAATAAAGATTTAGAAGATCAATCACAACGTAAATTCATTGTATCATTAAACAAAAAATGCCCATCGTTAAATGAGCATTTTATCTTTATATTCGAATTCTTTAGATTAAAGCGTCTAGCTTTTCTACCAATTGTGCCTTTGGAACAGCTCCAACTGACTTATCAGCAACTTCACCGTTTTTAATAAACAAAACTGTTGGAATGTTTCGTACTCCAAACTTTGCTGAAACCCCTGGATTCTCATCAACATTCACTTTTCCGATTACTGCCTTTCCGTCATATTCTCCGTGCATTTCATCGATAACTGGACCAATCATTCTACAAGGCCCACACCACGCAGCCCAAAAATCAACGACAACCGGCTTATCTGATTTTAATACTATTTCTTCAAAATTTGAATCTGTTATTTCTACTGCCATAATTTTATTTTTAAGTTTATTATTTTCATTTTCTAAGACAAAATTAGCCCTTTCTATTCATTCTCACAATTATTTTGCCATTCAAAAATCATCGCCATATTGTCATGCTAAACATTAAATATCGCTATTTTTTTTTCAATTTTTTGATTCGCAGTCTTTAGTTGATAAAAATATTCTCCATTTGGCAGCTTAGTTGAATCAAAACGAATAATATTACCTCCAAGCAGACATTCTTTATTAAATAAATCTATCTTAATATCCATGCTTAGGTCATAAATTGACATTTCGCACTTCTTAATTTCATTCGATGTGAAATAAAACGACATTTCGCCAGAGATAGGATTATCTTCAACTGTATACAATTCACAGTAGCTTTCGTGATTAATAGAACCCCTACTCATATACTTCAAGAGTTTTTTATAGCCAATGTAAATAACCAAAACAACCAATGAAACCCAAAGCATTCCAATTGACACATCACTTATCGAAAAACCAACTAATACCATATTACAATGCAATTATTCCTTTAATTTTCACTACTTCTTTGTATCGAAGAATTATCGATTCAGCATCAAGCATCATCTCCTTTGCACTAATGCTAACGTACTTTCCAGTTTTAGACCTCTTGTACTTTAGATCTGTTCCATCATCAAAGAGTGCTGTTACTTTTGCGATAAGTTCTGAGTCGTTCGGTGAGATAAACTTAAATAAAAAAACATCTGGCCATTCTTGAAGAGCCAATTGTTTTTTTAAACTTTCAAATACGTCAGACATTTTTCTCAAATTTAAGCCACAAAGATAATCGAATTGATTCTTTCAACAGCAAATTATCATTTTCATTTCTGCTAATTTCACTAAAATACTTTAATCCTGCTTGGTTAAATAGTTCAACTGCATTAAGAATGCTCATTGGATCTGGAACGGTAGATATTTTAATATTATCAACCTTAATTCCATCAAGATTAATTGCCCATTTTAATGCATACTGATTAAAATTCAAGATTAATTGATTGCAATTGTATTTTAACTCTAAGAAAGAATGACTATTGAACAGCAGTAGCTTCAAACGGTTCGATTCTAAATAGTATTCTGCAACAGTTTCTGCTAACTTATTAGAAGAATATCGAGCAGGCCCTTTTTTCGGCAGGATGAAATTGACTTCTTGCCCTCCAAGTGCAGCGAATGCTTCAGAATTTGACTTCAACGACAAAAGTTTTGCTTCAAAAAGTTTTGTGGTCGGCAAACGATTTATTAATAACTGCTTGCACTCAAAAAGTAAAGTTTCGTATTTTTCGTCTAAATCTTCATTCTCCTGAAAATATAATCGAGCCTCTTCTTTAGTCATTGTGAACTATTATTCATTTTTTTCTTCGCACTCAATTTCTGCTGATACTTTGACTGAACAACATCAATAACAACTAAAATAAAAATGATGAAATAGAATGTTGTTTTACTCATTTCTTGAATTTCTTCTCCGAGTATATGTAATTCTGCTTTATGTGCCCCCTCTAACAACAACATTATTCCAACGATAAACAAAATAAAGAGCCCTAGTACTTCATACATTTTATTCTTTTGAAGAAAGTTGGCAACTTTATCCGCTAATACAATCATTAAAATACCACTAATAATTATTGCAATACTCATCACTATTAAATTGTCACTCAATGCCATTGCACTTAATATTGAATCAAATGAAAAAATCACATTCATCAATACGATCCAGAAAAGTGCTTTTTTGGTTGACGACTTTTTCATCTCTTCACCTTCGTGTTGACTAAAGGTTATCATGTGCCAAATTTCTTTAATGGCGGTATAAATGATAAATAAGCCCCCAAAAGACACAATTAAACTGTGTATGTTTACTTTTACTTCTATGTAATCATTGTCTAATGTCAAAAAAATAGATTGAAAATATTTTAACGAAAAGTAAAGTGTAAAAAGTAATGCTATTCTTAAAAAAATGGCCAAGCCAATTCCTAATTTTCGAACATAGGATTGTTTTTCTTTAGCAACTCTTTTCGATTCCAAAGAGATATAGAGTAAATTATCAAAACCCAATACTGCTTGCAGCACAATAAGCATCATCAAGGTTCCTAAGTTCGAAAGTGTGAATAATTCTTGCAGCATATGTTTCTATTTTTTGTTTACTCTTAATTTCAGACAAGATACAAATGTTCTTTCAAAAATATAAATCATTCAAAAGAAGCATTTAAAAAATTAGAAGCTTTCGTTATTAATAAAATCGAAAAAATCTTTTAAAACTTGATCATTAAGCTCTGAAGGTGTAATTATTTCCAATAATTTGGGCCTTCCATTCTTCGAGTTCTCATAAAATGATGCCATAGTGCCCTCTAATTCATCAAGCGATGACGCACAAGTATAATCCAAATCAAATGCTTTACATAAATGTACTGCATTGTAAGAATGTTTGGCTTCAAAATATTTTTCTAATTGCGATGTAGTTGATGGCCCTTCAATTACCTTGAAAATTCCTCCACCATTGTTATTGATTATAATGATCCTCAAATTATCGGTCATGTTATCATTCCATAAAGCATTGCTGTCATAGAAAAATGAAATATCTCCTGTAATTAAAACATTGCATTTGTCTGAGTAACTGGCTATTCCAGAGGAGGTCGAAGTGCATCCATCAATACCGCTGGTTCCTCGATTAGAGAAATAATTAAACGATGAAATAGGTTCAAACAATTGACAATATCTAACAATAGAACTGTTTCCCATATGAACATTTGAGTTTTCTGGAATATAATCTAAAACGGTTTCAATTGCTTTTAAGTCGGAAAATGCCAATCGAGGCATTAATTCTTTAAGTTTTTCTTGAATCTCAAAATCTTTTTGCTTCCAGTGATTCCCATAATTCGAAAGATGTGGTTTTAAATTGAGAGTCAATAAATTCTTCAAAAAAGGAACTGGACGGCATTGAATAGAAAAAGTCTCTTGCTGATATGTATTCATTTCAGGAAACTCATGAGCTACCCTCCAATGGTTTTCAATTTGTCCTTCACGAAGAAAGTTCTTGATTCTTTTAGAAATAATTGCACCACCAAAAGTGATCAATAAGTCTGGTTTAAAATCATTTAACTCATCTATTGAAATACCTGCCAAAGTTCTATCGATGCAATGAACAAACTTTCTATCTTTTATATTTGCGGTGTTTTCCACTAAAATTGCGACCGAAGAGTCTCCAGAAACCTCTAGCAATGTTTGAAAGAAAGCTCCATCCTTTGGCATCTGACCACAAAGAATTAATTTCTTTTTTGATGAATTCCAAACTCTAGTTAACTCTGAATTTGCTTTTTCAGTAAATTCAAAATTATCTTGACTAATTAGAAAAGGATTCGCTTCTATTTTATCAATTGTAATAGTATTGTAAAGAGGTTCTGATAGAGGAATATTAAAATGAATCGGACCAATCCAAGTTTTTAAAGCTGCTTCAAAGGCATTTTTTATCTTTCCCCCCTCTTCTTCCCTGGTGTTCTCATCTGTTAACGTCTCAGCTATTTCACAATTGTATCTAATGTGATTTGCATATATATTCTTCTGCACAATTGTCTGT
>CAJQQA010000009.1 GCA_905480355.1 uncultured Flavobacteriales bacterium
TGATTTTTGAAACGAGCATTTCAGGATTATCTTTGATAATATTTTTTTGATAGCTAAGCACCTCATCATTGGCTTCATTGATTTTTTTAGTAATTGAATTATATTCTTCCGAATCTTTTTCAATTGCCTTTCTTTCTTCAACTAATTTGATTGATCTTTCTTTTTTGGAAGCAATAAAAGAGATATACCCCGAGAATATTTTATTCTCATCAGACTTCTTAATTTTTGCCGATTTCATCAAGTTTGGTAGCGCTGTTTCGATATAAATTTCTTCACCATTGAAAATGAACTCTAACATTTGCTGGCCTGGAAGGTATAGTGCCAATATTCCACTTTTCTCCTTAGAACCATCAAAAATAGCAACACCATCCTTCATCTCAGCAGTATCTGCATAATATAGTCCTTTACCAAAATAGCGGACTAAATTTACCGTAGTGTCTTTTTGACCGGCAATCTTAAATTTTATTTGTTGTCCAAAGGATAGCGTAGTTAATACAACGAATGTTGCTGTCAGAATTAATTTCATAGTTACTTTTCTTAATTGAATAGTTAAAGATATTTTTATTCTTACATAAAAATGAACTTCTTGGGTTAATTAACATTTCTTTAACGACTAAAATTGGCTGAAAATTCCTTTTTTTGCTGTTTGGAAACTGGTAAAAGAAAACAAGGCATAAGCAGCTAATAAGGCAAGCATACTTTCTAATGTCACATCTGTATTTATATTTATTCCTCCTGAAGTAAACATAGCGTCTAAGAAATATTTAATAAGAAAGAATGCCGTTAATGCCAATCCAGTAACGATTCCGAATATTTTGACGAAATAGATGAAGAATAAACGGATGATAACTTTTGGTGCATGTCCAAGGCGTATTAAGGTTCTAACTTCGTATATGTTTCTACTAATTAGCAATTGCATGTATTGAATTAGAACAAGACCCGAAACAAATACCGCGATGATAGAAATTCCAAGTATTACAATGACCAAGGTGCCAACGATACTTTTTAGTTTACCCACAATCATTTGCGAGTTTTTAGAATCAAGTCCCTTTTTTGCCATTAATTCTTCAACCAGTCCAAATTCTCCTTCCCCACTTGAAATCATTATTTGTGTGATTTTTTGTTCCATTCCATCAGAATATTTTTCATTTCCATATTTCATGAATGACTCCGGAACAAGAATAGACGATACTTCACTTGTAAAACCAACGATACGGACATCTACGGTTTCTTTTAATGAACGATCTTTGTTGGCAATTCTAAAGGAGAAATTAATCTCTTTTGCTAAGTCATCTGAAACTTGAGGTATTCCCTGGGCACTCATGAATGTATTAAGCATCACTAAGAATTCACGAGGCATAATCATGGGTACAAAATCATCTCCATCTTTCCAATTCCAATTTTCATCACTAATATCCAAGAAATCTTGGTCAACAGTTTGTATAAAAACATCAGAACTGAATGGTGGCACCAAGGAATCATTAGTTTTAAAGTAGACATCAAAACTATTAGCGATAACCGGCTTAATATCTTGAATGAAGCTTAAATTCTTCATTTTTTCAATTTCTTTTTTACTGAAATCGGTTTTTGTCAATCCCAGTGTACTAGTATTTGAGACTTTTTTTTGCACAATAATGGTATTTGGTCCTAAAATATCTTCTCCTTCTCCAAATTGATTAACCTTAATCAAATAGTGAATAGAAACGATTAAAAAGGTAATGCCCATGAATGCACCAATTACTGCAATAATCAGTTGTTTTTTATCTTGATTTTTGAATAATAATTTATTGAGCATAGCTTAAAGGTTTAGTTCTTGGTCAAAATTAAAAGAATGATGATTACCGAGAGTTGTGATTACGAAACCTGCATTTTGTCCATTCGTTCGATCTGCAATAATAGAAAGACAGCGATTTGTATTTTCTATATCTAAATGAGAGAAGGGTTCGTCCATTAAAAGCCAATCAAATGGTTGCGCCAAAGATCGGATTATTGCCACACGTTGCTGTTGTCCCATAGAGAGAAGCCCGCACTTTTGATTCCATTTATCATCTATTTCAAGTTTTTCAAGTAGGGTTTTGAGTTCACCTTCTGTGAATGTATCACTTAAAGAATTCTTAAGTAGTAAATTTTCTCGAACGCTCAATGTTAAGAACAATTGTAAATCTTGAAATACAACTGCAATTTTGTTTTTTCTAATTTCTGTCCATTCATCGACGCTGAATGTTTTAATATCGCGTTTATCGTATTCGATACGACCTGAATAATCATCACGTATTCCAAAAACAGTACTCGCAAATGTTGATTTACCTTTTCCGCTTGAGGCATTAAGGACAATTTTCTTTGCTGGATGCAATATTACATGGCTTCCCCAAATACTTTTTTCTCCATGTTGAATGGATGCAAGAGGTTTAGGCATTACGTTTTTTAATTCAATTTGCATGGAGTTGGTTTGTTTAATTTCAATTGGGTTAATTTCAAGAATCATTCCAAAGCGAATTAACGCGAATTGAAATCAGCAATAATTTCTTCAACGACTTGATTCACAGTCGTAAAATTTATCCATTTTGCTTTGTGTTTTTTAAACCACGTTATTTGTCTTTTCGCGTATCTGCGAGAATTTCGTTTAATTAAGTCTATGGCATCATTGCGTGAAGAGTTGCCGTCAAGATAGTCGAATAATTCTTTGTATCCTACAGTATTAAGAGAGGTTAGCGCTTGCAAGTGTTTAACAGATTCAGCTTCTTGAATTAATCCGTTTTCGATCATTGTATCAACACGTTTGTTTATTCTTTCATACAATATTTCTCTATCGTGTTCAAGCACATAACGATGTGTTAAGAATGGTCGGATAATTGGGTCAGGTGAGCGTAATTCGGTGAATGTCTTTCCCGTTAATCGTATAACTTCAATTGCTCTAAGAATACGCATTGGATTTTTTTTGTCTACTTGCGCATAGTATTGAGGATCATTTTCTTTTAACTCTAGGATTAGGGGGGGTAAGCCTTTTTCCTCGAAATCTTTCTGTACTGCCTCTTTCATTTCTTGAGAAGAAGGAATAGGATTTAAACCATTACAGAGAGCATCAATGTACATACCTGAACCGCCGACTAAAACAATTACATCTTTTGTTTTGAATTCTGTCTCTAAAACATGGAGGGCTTCACGTTCATATCGAGCTGAGCTTACTTGATCAGTTAAATTGTGAGAATCAATAAAAAAATGAGTGATTCCATCTTGTTCTATGCTACTGGGTTTTGCAGTTCCTATTTCAATTCCTCGATAAAACTGCCTAGAGTCTGCAGATAAAACACAAGTATTGAAGTATTTAGCAAGGACAACACTTACTGATGTCTTGCCACTAGCTGTTGGACCTTCTATGACGATTAATTGTTTGATTTTTTTTAGTAAATGTACGAACTATCAATCGTAAATAGTGACCCAGTCCAAGTATCTTTCGGTAACTTGACGAACGTAATTGAAGGTTATTTTTGTTTTCATCATTCCGTGGCGAACAACTTCATCTTGATAAAATTCTTTTTTTGAAAGTTTCAGAAGCATGGCTTCAACATTATCATCCCAAATTAAGGGATCTAAGCCATATTTATTGGCAAGTCTTTGCGCATCAAGGATATGTCCTCGACCAGCGTTGTATGATGCAAGAGCGAATTTCTTACGCTGAAATTCGTTTGGAATATCTTTCCAGTATTTTTCATCCGCTTTTAATTTTTTAGCAGCACCTAAAATTTGGGCTTCAGGAGTAGAATTTGGATATACTCCATAAGTTGGACCAGTATTGGGCATAAATTGCATCATTCCATAGGCTCCTCCAAAAGAGAGAGCGTTTGGATTGAATTTAGATTCTTGATAGGAAATGGAAGCAATTAGGCGCCAATCCCATCCACAATATTCTTCAGCTTTTTTAAATTCTTGGTCAAAACGAGAAATGGATGAACTATTCAAATAGGCATACTTAATTCCTGGATGATTTGTAACGTGCTTCTTCTCAAAATATTTCTTACTGATATAGCGAAAAGTTGGGTGAGACATGAAATCAATTAGCCATTCATCTAATTTATGTTTTAAAAGTGGGCTAGTTTTTCGCAATCCAAACGACATTTTTTGTTTGACGGATATATCGACGTCAGTGTATAGATTGTCAAAAAACTGCTTGTTTACTTCTGCTACATTACTCTCTGAAATAGTATAGTCGATTAATCCATCAGCTACCATTTCAATAAGTTCTTCTCCTCCAATATCCCCTTGCATTCCTTGTATATTGATGGAATCACCAATTTCTTCTTGTAAATGTATCAATCGTTCATAATAGCTGGAATTTTTCCAAACATGAATTTTCTTACCAATTAATTCGTCCGGGCTATTAATCATCATTGCTTTCCATTCCTGCTCTTTCATGTCTTCCCATCCGTCAGGCTTTTGCTGAACAAGTACCTGCTGTGTTTGTAAAAAGGATTCTGAAAAGTCAATTACTTTAGAGCGCTCTCTTGTTACAGTGAAGTTACAAGCTATGATGTCTCCTTCTCCTGAATTTAAAAAGCTGATTAAGCTGTCTAAGTTGTTGACGACTTTAATATCTAATTCAACACCTAAATCTTCCGCAAATAATTTAAGAATTTCATATTCAAACCCCATTTGACGACCTTTGTAGTAGAAGTAAGTGGTTGTGCTATTCTCAACAAGTACTGTTAGCTTTCCATCTTTTAGTATTTCTATCAAATCAATTTGTGGATTTGAAATCATCCGTTCCTTAATTTCAGGGGGTTCTTTTTCTTTTTTCATCACACAAGCACTTAAAGCAATGCCCAAGCAAATAATTGAAGAGAATAAATATATATGAGTTTTAAAACTTATCAGAACGTTTTGTTTTGTGATAGTAATTTATCATTTTTTCACGACAAATGAATAGAAATCGCTGTTATTTTTTCTTATTCTAGTTGACTTTTTTGTTCATTGTATTGATGATAAGCAGAGAAATAAGGTATGGCTTCTTTCATATAAGCAAAGAATATTTCGGAGATATATTTTTCATTTTCTATAAAAGTCCCGAAAGCTTTGGTGAGTTTATTTGGGAATGAAAGTAGAGCTGAGACACCGTTCAATGACTTCTCTAAACCATAGTGCGTTGCTGAATGATGAAGCCATTTACCTTTATTCATTCGTTGGATAATAGTTTCAAAATCAGTGTTGTTGAATTCTCCCAAAGATATAGGATAGGACTCAAAGTCGTTTAAGAAGTCATCTAGTTTAAGTGGATGAAATTGTTTCCAATTTTTAGCGAGTAAATGATCAAAATAAATATCAACTGCAATTGCTGAAACCTTTGGCAATTTGGGGTAAAGAAATCGTGTAAGCTCTAGAACAATTGGATGATGATCGATGTGATTGTCTAGGTGTCGATGGAGCGTTATACCTTTTTGAATTTCAGCTGTATACATGGAAAAGTTCTTTCCTTTGACAAAATCTCCAAACAAGTTGGCGTACATCAATTTTATATCATTATTAGAAAAATAGATGTGTCCAAGAAAATCCATTTCTCAATATAGCAAAAAAAAATCCCGATTAGTGCGGGATTTAATTTTTCAATATTCGTCTTCATTGAAGAGAAAGTCTTCTCTTGATGGATAGTCGGGCCATATTTCTTCGATATTATCATAGGTTTCTCCTTCATCTTCGAGTGCTTGAAGATTCTCGACCACTTCAAGAGGAGCACCTGTTCTGATTGCAAAATCAACTAATTCATCTTTTGCTGCAGGCCATGGCGCATCTTCTAAATAGGATGCTAATTCTAAAGTCCAGTACATATTACCTCTTTTAATCGTTTATTATTGCGCAAATCTAATTTTTATTTGCAAGATTCCAAATTATTCTGTTTTATTTTTTGAGAGAATTTGAAAAAGATGCTCTATTACATTCTTGGTTTCCAAATTTGTTCTTCTGCATTAAGGTCGAGTGACAATTTCCGTCCCAAGACAAATAAATAGTCACTTAGTCGATTCACGTAAGCCAGAACAATTTCATCAACCTTTTCTGAAAGGCTTAACTCCGATATTATTCTTTCAGCTCTTCGGCAGACACAACGCGCTATTTGTGCATAGGAAACTGTTGTATGACCTCCAGGAAGCACAAAATGAGTCATAGGCTGAAGCAAATCTTGCATGGTGTCAATTTCGTTCTCTAAAAACGTAGTGTCTTCATTAATTAATTCAGGCAGTTTCATTCCTTTTTTATTCGGGTCTAACGCTAAAATGGATCCTAATGTAAAGAGACGGTCTTGAATTTCAATTAACGCATTTTTATACTGCTTATCAATATTTTGATCACGAATTAGTCCTATATAAGAATTTAATTCGTCGATAGTTCCATAAGCTTCAATACGTAATACATTTTTTTGTACTCTAGTGCCTCCTATCAATTGAGTTGTTCCTTTGTCTCCTTTTTTTGTATAAACTTTCATTCGGTCTTTTAGGTTAAATTCTCCAAGCTCAATTTTAGCTTGTTTATTGTATTTCTCTTGCCAATTTCACGGATATTCTGAGCTGTAGAGGTGTAAAATTTATGTTTGTTCTCTAAGAAATTTAATTGATAATTCACCCATTCTATTTCAGAGAAATTATATCCATATAAAGTCATTTCTTCTCGCAATTTATTTGCTATAACAGTGTAATCAGAACGGCCTAAATAATCATAGTCAGCGTCGCTCATTATTTCTTCAAGAATGTTTGTTGGTTTTACACTAGGCTTGGTTGAATTGATAATTGTTGCAATTATTTCAATTTGTTTTTGAGAATAACCAAAATTCGGCAACATGGACTTTACCATTTCAATTGCAAAATCTTCATTGTCATCATATTGCACTATAAATCCAGCATCGTGAAATAAAGCTGCTGTTTTTAATAAGGTAATCTCTTCGTTTTCTATGCCTTCCAACTTTGAAAATCGTTTAACAGCTTTTTCTACATCTAAGCTATGTCTTAGTTTGTGATAGGATAAATTTTCAGGGAGCAGGGATTTAAGTCGATTCATAATATGTTCTCGCATCTGTCTAAAGTCCATAGAAGGTAATCCACAATTTAGTCTTAATTCAGTACTAGGAAACATTCCCTCTTGATACATAGAATGTTCGTTAATTATTTTTTCTAAATAGAACATTTCGATTGTCCCACCACGTTTTTGAATGTCAATTTTCCCTCTTGGTGTAGTCTCAAAATAGTCCCCAATATTCTGAATAATAGATTTAGTGATGGTAATCGATCCTTTTTTGGTATTTGCTTCAGCTCTTGCAGCAATGTTTACGGTGTCACCCCAGATGTCAAAGCTGTATTTAGAAGAACCTATAATGCCTGCAACAATTGGTCCCATATGTAGTCCAATTCTTATTTCCCAAAAGTCTTTTTTCAGTGCAATTGCTGTGTCTTGTTCTGTCTGTATGAAGTTTCTTATTTCTAGTGCAGCCAAACAAGCTCTAACTGCTGGAAACGGCGAATTACCATTAACACCAGCCGTTGCCATGTATGAATCACCTATCGTTTTTATTTTCTCAAGCTTATATTTAATGATTATTTCGTCAAATTTCGTGAAATATTTTTCAAGCTGCTGAATGAGGTGTATTGGTTTTAATGATTTTGCCTTTAACGAAAAATCAACAAAATCGGTAAATAAGACAACACCATTATCGATTTTTTTTGGAGAGAATTTTCCATTCGCAGCTAATTCTTCAAGGACATATTGTGGGAAGATATTATTTAGTAATTGACCTATTCGTTGATCTTTGTAATACAAAGTTTTAAAAACTTCAATTTTACTCTGAATGAGATTTTTATTGAAAGGATAGGTAATGTAATCAACCGCGCCATGACGCATTCCTTTTACGAATTTAGCACCTGTCGTATCTTCTTTCGCGACAACTATTATGTAGCTCGAATTTAAAGTTGTGTTGTTTTTAATCGATGCTATTGCATCAAGGCCATTACTTGAGTTCTCAATATTGATAATAAAAATTCCAATTTCTTTTTTTTTCATCAAGGGAATTGCCTTCTCCGAGGTGTCTATGAAGAGTAAATTATTCCCTTTCCCAGCTAAAATATCTTTTAAACCACTATTAAGAGTATGATTATTGTTAATGATGAGTATGTTGATAAACCTTTCCATTATTGATTTGACTTACCTGATTTTAATTCAATAATACGTTGAATTACATTGTCAACAACTGAATCAGGGCAAGATGCTCCAGAGGTGATAATTATTCTTAATTTGTCTTTTTTTTCAATAAAAGTATTGAATCGTTGAATTTTTTTTTGATGAATATCGAATGAATTAACTTGATTTATAGAATCAATTTCTTTTTCATTTCTAATAAAATAGGTCTTGAATTTTTTTTCGAGAAGCTCTACAAGGTGGGTAGTATTACTGCTATTGTATCCACCAACAACAATTGCTAAATCAGCTTCAATCTTTAGTATTTCGATTGTAGACGATTGATTATCGTTGGTTGCATAGCAGAGCGTATCGCGAGTATCAGCAAAATGATTATTGATATCTTGTAGTCCATATTTTGAAAGCATAGCTTTCTTTATCATCTCAGAGATCTCTTGGGTTTCAGAAGCTAACATAGTAGTTTGATTCACAACACCTATTTTTGATAAATGAATATCAGGGTCGAAATCAACAGAAACTTTGCCTTTAAAAAGAATAGCAAACTGTTCTCTTGTTAATTTGCCATTAATATAATCGATGATCCAGTTGGCTTCCTTTAAATTTTTAACAATAATCGAAGGAGAATTTTGTTCACTGTGCGAGAATGTAGCTCTTGTTTCTTCATGATTGTGTTTACCATGAATAATTACTGTGAAAGAATTGTCACCTAACTTAGCTGATCTATTCCATACCTTTTCAACAAAAGGACATGTTGTATTGTATGTCTTGATATCAACACCTTTTTGAATTAGTATCTTTTCAATTTCGATTGTTGTTCCAAAAGCAGGTATAATTACTACATCTTCTTTATCTATATCTTCCCATGGTATTAGTTGATCTCCATTAGTATCTTGGATGAATTTAATACCCAAATCAATTAAATCATTGTTCACATCAGGATTATGAATCATCTGGCTAATAAGAAAAATGCGCTTATCAGGATTCTCATTAATTGCTAGATATGATTTTTCAATTGCATTTTCAACGCCAAAACAAAACCCAAAATGTCTACTGATAATGAAATCAATACCACCAAGATTCAGAATAGCAGGCGAGAAGTCCTGTTTTCGAGGATCATCTAGTTTTCTTTTAGCCTTTACTTTTCCAATGATAGGAGAGCGATAAGACGAGGGGATATCAAATTTTTTCATTGAAATCAAATCTAATGAAAACTAATCAATTCTTTTAAGAAAGTATTTTGTTTTATGAAAAAAACCACCTGAAATTAATCAGATGGCTCTTTTTGTTTTAATTATTGCTTAATTAATGTATAAATTCTTGTCCTTATTGTATTTCACTTCATAAGTAAGTTTGATGTCTTTCTCCGCTTTTGGTTTTAGAGTAAATTCCCATTCGAGCATTCCTGTTCTTTCGTTGAATTTTCCTCTTGATGTTTCAAGGGCTTCAATTTCTATATCCGAATTTTGAGTAATTGGAATTTGATCCTGGACAACGATTCTAATTGCGCGTGACTTCAGATTCTTCACTTCGATACTATAAGCGTACGTTTTTTCCATTTTTTGCCCAACAATCTTGTTTTTTGTTTCCTTTTTTAAGAGTGTCTTCTTTGTAATAATATTGGGATCCTTTCCAAGGCTTAAGAACAATGTATCATCCTTGGTCGTTGGATCGATGTAAGTCTCTCCCATGTATGTTCCGTCAAAGAATATATTGGCTTTTGCAGGAACTAGTTGCAGCTCATCTAGTTTGGATAATTGCGCGACCAAGTAAACAGACTTATCAACTTTTGGGACAGTATAGTACTTGTAATTGGCTTCCAAATCAACGTTTTTAATAAGTACCATGTGTTTTTGGTTGTTCGATTTAATCGAATATGGTAAGTCAATTCTAAATTCAGCAGAAATCATATTATCAACTACTTCTACAAATTCATTAGAATATATTGCATCTTCTTCAGCATCATTCATAACCATCGATTCCGTTGCTGGTGCATTATAGTTTAATTTTTCAGCTTTTCGTTTCTCACCATAAGAATTTCTTACTTCTTTATTTTTTTGAGATTTTAATTTATAAATATTGTAATCAACATACCAGGGATGAAGTGTTGGCTTTGTTTTATTCTGATATGGATTGTTGGTCGATATATTTAAACGAATATCCGTCCAATCGACACCTGTGTTTTGATGGACATTTGCTTTGTAATTCAAGTTAATTTTACTTGAAGAAATATCACTTCTTAAATCATAAAGTGGTGTCCAACCCGCATTATTGACAAGATAAGAGATTTCTAATTTCCCAGAAACTTGTTGATTCGCTTTAAACGTAACTGTTATTCTGTAGCTCGGCTCTTTAGGTTTTGGATTCAAATTGTTTTCGTTTTCGAAATTTCTCAAAGATTGAAGTCTGAGGTTCATTCCAGTCAATTGAAGATTCAAGATCGTCTTATCTTTATTTAAAACTTGTAGTTTCTTATTGATTTCCATCATTTTTTTTGTGTAGTATTCAATGGCATCTTTAAGAAGAGGAATGGAGTCGTTTACTTTTCCTTGTCCACGAATTGCGCCATTATTAGCAAGAATCTTTTTTGTTGCAAAATAGACATCAATTTCATCTTGTAAAACTCGAACATCATAGGATTGTCGAGAAATAGAATCTTGAAGTATGCTAATTTTTCTCCGAATTTTAAGTGGAAGCCCTTCAAGTTTGGGGTCTATTTTCTCAGGATAGAAAATACTGTATTTTGTGTCAAGAATAATAGAGCTACCTGTAGCGTTAACTTGTAAACTGTTGGCATCAATATTATTGCTTACACCATCAATAATAATTTGAGTTACTCCTTTATTTATTGAATAACTGGCTTTCCGATAGACTTGTGCGCCTTGTGAATAGACTGTTACCTTTTCAATTTTTGATTTTAAAATTTTCTCGTCTTCCGCGAAGGTATTAGTAGCAATTAGTATTGATACTAGAATAGCAAATATTTTTTTCATAGTTTTTTTTGACCTGTACAACTATTGAGTTGATGGGTTCAAAAAAATCTATACTGTTTTAGTATATAACCTGCCTAAAGCTTTTCCCTGTAAGAGATTAACGGAGAAATGAATAGTTGGTCGAGAGTTAGATTAACTCTCTTATTTCACCTATAATTCTGTCAGCAAATGCATTCGCAGACTCCATTGATTTACATTCTGAGTAAACGCGAATTATCGGCTCAGTATTGCTTTTTCTTAAATGAACCCATTCTTTTCCAATGTAGATTTTAACACCATCAGTCAAATCAACTTCTTCATTTATATATTTGGCAGCCATTTTACTTAGAACGGCATC
>CAJQQA010000010.1 GCA_905480355.1 uncultured Flavobacteriales bacterium
GAGTTAATTTCTATCGGAGATGAATTGTTAATTGGACAAACAGTTAATACCAATGCAACTTGGATTGGAGAACAATTATCAATAAGAGGTGTTGCTGTTAGCTATGGGACGACAATTAAGGATGATGAGAATATAATTACATCATCGTTAAGCTTAGCAATGACAAGAGCTGATGTTGTGATAATAACTGGTGGGCTAGGACCTACTGATGATGATATTACAAAGTCTACCTTAGCCAGGTTTTTTAAAACTGACTTGATCATTAATGAAGATGTACTGAAGAGAGTTCAAGGATACTTTGATAAACGTGATTTAGAAATGTTGGACGTGAATATCCAACAGGCGGCATTACCTAAGTCAGCACATATTTTAAAGAATGAATTGGGAACTGCTTCTGGAATGTGGTTTGAAGAGAACGGGAAAGTTGTGATTAGTTTGCCTGGTGTCCCTTATGAGATGAAACATATTTTGGGAAGGGAAGGATTTGAACGTCTGTTTGAGCGTTTCAATATAGATTTACTGTATTCAAAAACAATAAGTTTTCAAGGTATTGGAGAATCCTATTTAGCAGAACAGATCAAAGATATTGAAATTGAGTTAACTAATGATGGTGTTAAATTAGCTTATTTACCGTCTACTAGTGCGTTAAGAATTCGGTTTAATTCTAAAGATTGTAAAACAAATAGAGATAAAATTGAAGATGCTATTAATAAAATAGAACTGAAGTTACCGAGGTATCTTTATGCACGAAATGAATCTTCGCTGTCGGAAGTTGTAGGGGAGTTGTTAGTAAAACATGAAAAGTCATTGGCTACTGTTGAGAGTTTTACAGGTGGAGGTATAGCGAATGAAATCACCAAAATTGCCGGATGTTCTAAATATTTCAAAGGGAGCATAGTAAGTTACGCGAATGAAGTGAAAATTTCTAACGTACATATTTCTGAAGTTGCACTTAAAAAGTACGGGGCTGTGAGTCGAGAAGTCGTTGAACAAATGGCGATCAATGGAAAGGCAAAATTGAATGTTGATTATTGTATTTCAACCTCAGGTGTTGCTGGACCGGATGGAGGCTCTAGCGAAAAACCAGTTGGTTTTGTATGGATAGCTATAGCAACTCCTGAAGGTGTATTTTCTTTAAACAAGACCTTTGGAAACAGTCGTGAGCGTATTATAAAATCGGCAGTATTGACTTCGTTAAATTTACTTCGTTGTGAATTGATGAATATTTTATAGAAAAAAGTTGAAAAATGCTTGGCAGGTTAGAAAATAATAGGTTTCTTTGCACCCCGAATTAGTATACGGTTTAAAATTATAGAGATGTCAAGAGTTTGTCAAATCACAGGAAAGTCAGTAATGGTAGGGAACAATGTTTCTCACGCAATGAACAAAACAAAGCGGAAGTTCTACCCTAATTTAATTACTAAGAAATTTTTCATTCCAGAGGAGAATGAATACATAACATTGAAGATTTCAACGTCAGCGTTGAGAACAATCAATAAAAAGGGTATTGCGGTATGCATCAAGGAAGCAAGAGCAAAAGGATATATTAAGTAAATCGATTTTCTACAATTAATAGTAGAAAAAATAGATAGAAAATGGCAAAGAAAGGAAATAGAGTTCAGGTTATCTTGGAGTGTACAGAGCACAAAGAGTCTGGTAAACCAGGAACCTCTCGTTATATTACAACGAAGAATAGAAAAAATACTCCTGATAGACTGGAGATTAAGAAGTATAATGCAATTTTGAAGCGTAATACGGTTCATAAAGAAATTAAATAACTTTTAGGCATGGCAAAGAAAGTAGTAGCATCCTTACAGAAAGGTGGCGGAAAAGAGCATACAAAAGTGATTAAAATGGTTAAGTCAGAAAAATCTGGAGCTTATTCATTTAAAGAAGAAATCGTACATAATAAGAAGGTTCAAGAATGGTTCTCTAAGAACTAGAACTTACTTGTCTTAATATTTATTATAAGCTTCTGCCAATGGTAGAAGCTTTTGTTGTTTTAAATTATGGCCTTATTTAATTTTTTCTCAAAAAAAAAGAAAGAGACACTGGATAAAGGGTTGGAGAAGACGAAGCAAAGTTTTCTGACTAAAGTATCTAGGTCAATCGCTGGTAAGACTAAAGTAGATGCTGAGGTTCTTGATAATCTGGAAGAAATTTTAATAACATCAGATGTTGGAGTTGACACTACATTAAAGATCATCGAAAAAATTGAAGCACGAGTTGCCAAAGATAAATTTCTTGGAACGAATGAATTAAATTTAATTCTGAAGGAAGAAATAGCAAGCTTATTAGAAGAGAGTAATTCCTCTGAAATTATTAATTTTGAAGTCCCAAAACATGAAGAAGGACCTCACGTTATTATGGTCGTTGGAGTTAATGGCGTTGGGAAAACCACAACTATTGGGAAGCTTGCCTATCAATTTAAAACATCAGGAAAAAAAGTATTACTTGGGGCGTCTGATACGTTTCGAGCTGCTGCAGTTGAACAATTGAAATTGTGGGCAAAACGAGTAGATGTTCCTATTGTTGAGCAGGGAATGGATGCTGATCCAGCTTCCGTTGCTTTTGACACTTTACAGTCTGCTAAAGCACAAAATTCAGATGTTGTTATAATAGATACGGCTGGTCGTCTTCATAATAAGGTGAATTTGATGAATGAATTGACCAAGATTAAGCGAGTGATGGATAAGATCGTGCCAGGTGCGCCTCATGAAATTTTATTAGTATTAGATGGTTCAACCGGTCAAAATGCATTTGAACAAGCAAAACAATTCTCTTTGGCAACAGATATTAACGCTTTGGCAGTTACAAAGCTAGATGGCACAGCTAAAGGTGGGGTCGTAATTGGAATATCTGATCAAATGAAAATCCCAGTTAAATATATTGGTGTGGGCGAAGGTATGGATGACTTACAGGCATTTAATCGCATTGAATTTGTTGATTCGCTGTTTTAGTGAGGTGTTAACAATAAAGTACAAATAAACTTTCAGAATCGAAGATAATTTCCTATTTTTAGTGAAACTGTTATAAAACTCCGTCA
>CAJQQA010000011.1 GCA_905480355.1 uncultured Flavobacteriales bacterium
CTACTTCTTATGATGTGGAGCCAGGATGGTATTTAGAAACAACCTATCCTCAAGCAGGAACGGTTGCTTTAAATTTTGACGTCACAGTAGAGGTTGGCCTAGCATTGGAAATTTGTTTTATTGATGTGCTATTTGGAGGACCGGTGAGCATTATCCCGAACACAGTAGCTACATTACCAATTGAAATTGTTGGGTTAGATTTTACCAATGGAATTGAAGCCAATTTCTTAACTGTTGGGCCGGTTTTAGGACAAACAATAGGCCCTTTATTTACTGAATCAGTTCCAGCCGAATTGAATTTATCCGATGTAGCAGATCTTGAAGATTATGGTCTTACTGGGTGGATAACTGCTCCAAATGTAGTAACTAATGATGATTTGATTAATGTGGTTGACTTGCAGGCATGTGGAGTTAGCCAATACTTAAATCTTAATCTGGAAATTTTTCAACTTTTATCCAATCTTGGTGGCTACTTTTCATTTTTACAATTTCTATCGGGGAATGAAAACTTCGGCCCCATTTCAGTTAATTGGACCTTAGTTACAGCAAATTTATCGACAGGGATTTACAATAATCAATGTTTTGATTTTACACCTACTGTACTCGGTGAATATCAGTTTCCGGTACCAATTGAGTATGAAATTATCGATGGAGTAACAGGAATTGCAATTGGAGCACCGCAAGTTGAAAGTTTAATAGAGTTTGAATTAGGTAATACGATTCGAATGAAATACCCATGTTATTTCGTTGATATGGATGTTGAACCTTTGTACAAAATTATAGGGACATTTCGTAACCATACTTGGGATGAAATACCTGTTGATTTCTGGTATGCGGCTATTGAATTTGGAATTGAAATGGATGATTTTGAAATCATTCCAGCTCTTGATATTCCTTACCCATGTTGCGATGGTTGGGACTGTACATTTTGTGATTGTTTGTGTTGTGCTGATATATGTTGGACAAGTACTCCGTCAGTGTCAATTAGTGATATTTTCCCGTTTCCTCTTTCGTATGGCTTTGGACCTTTACTTGGTCCTGACACTTTAAATATTGCTACGGCATCTTATGATTGGTTCAATGAAACATGGCCTTTAGGCGGATTTGAGGAATATGATAATTATCCAGTGATGAATTTACAGGCCAGTCCTTTGGGAGTGTCAAATACTTTCGCAGATATAGATTGTCATGGAGATGCAACTGGGTCAATAGATGTTTCTTTTACAGCTATAACACCTGCATTACCATATATATATGAGTGGAATAATGGAATGTTTACAACTGAAGATATTTCTAACTTACCTGCAGGACCATACGAATTAAGCGCATATGATAACAATGGATGTCAGTTATTTACAGGAGCAACAATCCAGCATCCAAATCAACCAATTACAATTAGCGCATCTTCTAAAGATATCTCTTGTAATAGTGGAGTATCAGATGGAACAATTGATTTATTAATACAAGGTGGAACAGCACCATACGTTGTTTCATGGAATAATGGAGATGTTGGAGTCAATATTAATGGATTAGGCGTAGGGAGTTATTTGGCTACAGTTACGGATGATAAAGGATGTGTTGATACAATAAATGTTGACATAAGTCAACCAAGTGTATTGGGTCAAGTTGCAGCTATTACACATGTTTTATGTAAAGATATCGCTGAAGGTGAAATTGAAATTAATGTATTTGGAGGAACGGCACCATACACATATGCTTGGAATTCAGGACAAACAATACAAGATGTTAATAATTTATTAGCTGGAGATTACACACTCACGCTTTCTGATATCAACGGATGTACTAATGCTGTTACACATACAGTGAATGAGCCCGCAACGAATGTTATGCTGAGTATATCGGGAGTAGATATACTGTGTAAAAATGATTCAACGGGTAGTTTAGATCTTCTATCAACTGGTGGAACGCCTGGTTATACTTTTGAATGGTCGAATTCTCAAGGTCTTGTTCTTCCTTTTCAATCTGAAGATATTATAGATATTCCTGCGGATGAATATTCAGTTCTCGTTACCGATTTAAACGGATGTGAAGAAAGAATCAATTTTGAAATATTCGAACCAGCAGTTGAACTTTTAACAATGCCTGTATTAACTCAGATAAATTGTAATGGAGATGCAACAGGTGTTATTGATCCTGATGTTTACGGAGGAACAGCTGGTTATACATTCGCCTGGAGTGACGGGTCTTCAAACTCAACGAATAGTAATTTATTAGCTGGAACTTATAATCTTTTAGTAACAGATGCTAACAGCTGTACTTTCAGCGAAGAATACATTATTGAGGAACCAACGGAACTTGTCTTAGCGACAACATTTACGAATGTTCTTTGTTTCGGAGAATCGACAGGGTCTGCTGAAGTAATGGCTTCTGGTGCGACACCTAACTATACGTATTCATGGAACAACGGTGGTGTAAATAGTGCAATATCGAATATACCTGCAGGGAACTATAGCGTTGATGTTACTGATGATCTAGGTTGTATAGAATCGATACCAGTTATTATTGATCAACCGGTGGCTCCACTTTCTGTATCATATGTGGTTACTTCAATCGATTGTTACGCTAATGAAAATGGGGCAGTGGATATGACACCATCAGGCGGAACATTACCTTATACATATACTTGGGCAACTAGCGGAAGTGTTATTTTAGCTCAAACAACTGAAGATATAATAGACCTTCCTTCAGATACTTATCTATTAACATTGACTGATGATAATGGATGTATATTAAATAGTTCTATACTTGTAGATCAGCCTATAGCACCATTAAGTATTAGTGGTGAAACTTTAGACGTAATTTGTGTTGGAGGTAACAATGGTTCAATTGATATTTCAGTTGCAGGTGGTACATTGGATTATACCTATGCATGGGATAATGGAGAGACAACAGAAGACCTTACTGCTCTACTAGCAGGTACATATAATGTTGTCGTGACAGATGGAAATGGTTGTCAAATTTCTGATAGTTATACAATTGAGGAACCTGCAGAAGCTTTAGTTGCAACAATTGAGTTTACTGATGTGACTTGTTTCGGAGGAACTGATGGATATGCAATTTCTGAAGTTAGTGGAGGAACAGGTGCATATACATATGATTGGTCAGATGGGACAAGTATGGAGAATGCCTACAACCTCGCTGCTGGAACATACACTTTGACTGTTACTGATGATAATGGATGTACTGTTTTTACAGGTGGAGATGTTTTTCAACCTGCGACATTTGTGGATGTTGATTTTGTTGTTCTTGATGTACTTTGTTTCGAAGGATCAGATGGAGAGATTTCGATAACTCCAATTAATGGAACTGCTCCCTATTATTTTAATTGGGGAGACCAAAATAATATACTATTATCAGAGGAGGGTCAAGTACTTACAGGATTAACTAATGGAGAATATTTAATTCGTGTAACAGATGGAAAAGGCTGTTATCATGAAGAATTAATAACTGTTAATGAGCCTACATTGCTAGAAACATCAAATGTTTCGGTTGATGTTCCTTGTTATGATGATGAATTAGGAATTGTTGACGCAACAATTTGGGGAGGAACAGCTCCATACTCAAGTGTTTGGAGTAATAATGAAGTAACCGAAGATGTTTCAGACCTAGGAGCCGGTTGGTATTATTACGAGGTTACGGATTCACATGGATGTACAGTGAGTGATTCAGCCGAAGTGACGCAACCTAGCTTTATATATGTCTCAAGTCATTCTGTAGCTCATGTTACTTGTGTTGATCAAACTGACGGATTCCTTGAAATTATAGTTGAAGGTGGAGTTTCACCATATACTTATTTATGGAATACTGGTTCTACAAATGATTATGTTGAAAATCTTGAATCAGGCTGGTATGAAGTTATTTATACGGATGCAAATGCATGTAGTGATACTGTTTATTACTTCGTAGAGTCAAGTAGTAGTTCATGTATTGATGTACCAAATACTATCACACCTAACGGTGATGACTATAATGATACATGGTTTATCGAGAATATGCATTTATACCCAAATGCTGAGGTAGCAATATTCAATAAATGGGGAAATGAATTATTTAAAGTTAATGGTGAATATGTGGCATGGAATGGAACGGTAAATGGCAGACCGTTGCCTTCTGAAGTATATTACTATATAATTCTATTGAACAACGAGGCCGGTGATAAATTCACAGGTACTATAACAATTATTCGATAATATGATGCGAACAGTATTTTTTCTCTTTTCTCTTTTCGCACTTAATTCTTCTTTTGCAAAAAGTGATGAAGGTGCAGCTATTTGCCCTACATTATTAATGTATGGAACAGATGTAGAGTGTTATGGAGAAACAAATGGAACCGCTACGGTTGAAGTTTCAAATGGCTCTGGAAACTATACGATTACTTGGTCAAATTCAGCTATACCAGTAAATAATTGGACTTCTACATCCTTTGGACTAGGAGTGGGTACTTATACTGTAAATGTTTTAGATAATGGCTCTGGTTGTACAGTTACTGGTGCATTTGTTGTTGGTTCTCCTGACCCAATTTCAACAGGGGAAATAGTATCGGATGTTCTTTGTTATGGCGGTGCAACAGGAGTTGTGGACGTAACAACAATTGGAGGAATAGGTGTATATAACTTCAATTGGACAGGAGGTACAACGGATGAGGATTTAGTTAATGCTACTGCAGGTACTTACGTCTTAAATATTACTGATGGAAATAGTTGTTCTTACAGTGAAACCTATACAATTG
>CAJQQA010000012.1 GCA_905480355.1 uncultured Flavobacteriales bacterium
TCTTGTTAATAGATTCTATACTTAGTAAACTGTTTATCAATTTCAACCCAATCGACCATTTTTCCATATTCTAGAGCTATATTTTTTATCAAGGGTATACCTTTACTAATATCATCAATGAAAATAGTCTGCTTTTTTATAAAATCTTCCAAATTCCAGTCTGGCGGATTAATTTTTGACCGAGTTCTTTTTAATATTGGTTTAATTTTAAATTTCTTGTTGAAATTTAAAAATTTGATAGCATCATTAAATGATCCATCCTTTAAATCAGTCCTATACGTATTGAGAATTAATTCATGACCAGCAGATTGTAGTTTCTGCATTGTTTCAAAACTACCTGGGTTTAGGTTTCCAATTTGGGGGTATGCATGTTCAACAACGGTGCCATCAAAGTCTAGATAAATTTTCATTTGTTTTTATTTAGAGATTTATTTCTTTGAGACATTAATTTAATAATGGAGAATAATATTTAGATTTTTTTCAAAATTAAACTATAATATCGAATTAAGTATAATCTGTTGTCTTGTAAATACAACTTAAATAATTCTATGAAAAAATTAGCAAATTAAACAACATTATCCATAGATGGAGTCTAGGTTGTAGTCCTAAAGGACTCCGAATTACTCGTGCTACCATTTCGCTACCAATAATTGAAGAACTGAGTGATGGTTTACCTTATCGTGATTAATTACTCGTCCTAGTGGGACAACAAAAGCCGCTTTCTTAGGAAGTGGCTTTTTTTATTGTGCAGACAACAAAAAAGGATTTGAGAAGTAGGTACGGGATATGAGACAGAAAATCAGTGATTTACATTTAATTTAGGGAAATTAAACAAATATAAACAATGCACTATATTGACTAATGTAAGCTATTGATTACATTAGCTAATATAAGACAATTGATTATAGCAGATTGTTACCAACAATGATAAATATGCCTTAACTTAAAAATGGCATACTATTTGAATAAGGGATTTCCTGAATTTTATTTAAAACAATTATGAAAAAAAACTTTACATTCTTATTAGTGATAACTATTGCACTTTCCACATTTCAAAATGTCTCAGCGCAAAACAATCAGTGGTCAGCAATTGACAAATTCAGAAATTGCATAACATCTATGCAATCAACAAACGATGAGTTGACCCGTTTCAATTATGCGATGAATTACTTTTTAACGGAGCGCTCAACAACGATTCAACTGCAAGATGCCTGTCATTATCTATATAATGACCAAAAGAAATATGAACTTTGCGTAGCAGCCTACCCAAACATCATTGATAAAGATCACTTCTTCAATCTCTACGATTCTTTTTCCAAGTTTTCGTTCGCAATTAAACTATATCACAACACACAGGAAAAACAACAACTAACTGCATTAGAAAACAACTATCAGCTCAATTTAGAACAAGATAATGACGCGATTTACGATTTGTTGATTGAAAAAGGTGACTTACTCCTTTCAAACAATCAATTTGACGAAGCTATTCTAATCTATCAGCAAGCCCTTCAAATCAAACCTTCAAATCAAATAGCAATTGGGAAAATAAATGATGTTGAGACAATTCAACAAGAGCTCGCGGCAATTCTAGAAGCAGAGAACCAGCTTAACTCTAAATTTGATGTACTAATTCAAAATGGTGATGTATTTCTATCTGCCAATCAAGTTGATGAAGCTATTGCAATGTATGAGCAAGCAATGGTATTGAAGCCTGGTGATGAAACGGCTTATTTACGGATAAAAGAAGCTAACGCCTGGAAAACCGAAATTTCAAATATGGCAGAAGATGAAAATCAAAAACGGACCAAATATGATTTTCTGATGCAAAAAGGAGAAATATTTGTTTCATCAAATAAATTTGATGATGCTATCTCGATTTATCAACAAGCGAGTAATATATTCCCCGCCGAACAAATGCCGTATATAAAAATTGAAGAAGCAAATCGACTTAAACAGGAATTTGCTAATGCTAGCTCAATATGTGTAACTAACGAAAGTGAATTTAATAATATTAAGACAAGCATTGATGACCAGAGTTTTGCCGATGACCAAATGGAAATGGCAAAAAAATACATTCAAAAGGAATGCTTCAAAATAAAGCAAATGAAAGAAATCATACCAATTTTCAGTATGGATGACGACAAGCTCGAAATGATCAAATATATGTATGATTATTCATATCAACAGAATAGATTCTATGAATTCAGAGGGTTATTAACTTTTAGTAGCACACAAAAAGAACTGGATGAGTTTTTAGTTGGGAAGTAGTCTTTGGTATATTGTAATTTATTGAAGGGAAGCTGAGAAGTTTCCCTTTTTTGATTTTTTGCATTAGTTTTTTCTGATAATAATTTTACATCAAAAGAAATAAGTTGGTAACATCGCCTATACTCCATTGCTTTAAATCTCGCTTCGAATGATAAATCATTCAATCTCGCAAGTCCTTACTCCGAAATAAATTTTATCTTTAATCAAACGCAACAGCGAATAGCTTAAACGTTAGCAGTCATTGTAAAATGACAAACAATAGAAGATTATTAAAAAGCATGAAAGCAATGGGGAAAACAGTAGAAGAAATTTTAATCAGCCTTCCTGAGGACAGGTTAGAACCCTTTAACAAATTGCACGATGTCATTATGAAAAACTTGCCTAAAGGATTCGAAGCAGCCATTAGTTATGGCGGTTTGGGTTACGTTATACCTCATTCATTATATCCCGCGGGATACCATTGCAAACCAATCGAGCCATTGCCATTTGCAGGAATTGCTTCACAAAAAAATTCAATTAATTTTTACCATATGGGTATTTATTCTGAGCCAAAACTCTTGGAATGGTTCGTGTCCGAGTATCCCAAGTACAGTGAGCAAAAATTAGATATGGGAAAAAGTTGCGTTCGCTTTAAAAAGTTGGATCAAATCCCCTATAAACTCATCGGTGAATTAATGAAAAAAATGAGCGTAAAAAAATGGATAAGCATTTATGAAACGAACATAAAAAAATAAAGTTTAGGACGAATATTTCAATTGAATTTCGTGCATTAAATACAACAGAGCTTCTATCTGATGAAGAACATCACAGTGCCAATGGATATGTTAAAGGAGACGCTAATCTTACATATGAGACTGCCACTCAAATAGACTTTTCATTTGATTATCAAGATGAGCATTTTAGTTTTTCTGTGAATCCGTTTTATAATTATCTCGAATTTTATACTTTTCTTTCTCCAACAAACACTGAAATAGAAAACACCCCCGCTTTTGAATATTTAAAACCAAATGCTTTTTTGTATGGGGTGAATTAGGGTTTCATTATCATCCTCATAAAATTCATTGGTTTCATATTGAGAGTAACTTATCTAAAGTTATTGAAGAAAAGGAAATGCTCTTCCATTAATACCCCAAACAAAATTAAATTCTAAAATAAAGACTGAATTTTCACTTAAAGGAAAATTAAAAAGTGTGTTTGTTCAAAATATTTACAAATTTCAACAAAATAGAACTGGCCTATTTGAGACAACTACTTCTGATTGAAACATAATAAATGTTGGATTAAACCTTGAAATCACAACAAAAAATAATTCAATAGAAATTACAACTGGGATTAAGAATTTATTAAGCACCAATTATATTGATCACCTTTCAGGATTTAAAACTTTGGAAATCCCAAATCAAGGAATAAATTCTATCTTTAATCTAACCCAATAGCTTATAATTCATCGGTAATAAAAATGAAACTAACCTTAATAATATTACTTGTACTCTTTACATTTTACCATGGGGCATTTAGCCAGTGTAATGGTTGTGAATCTTTATGCGATAAGAAATATAACGAAGTAGCTTATCTAACTACTCATAATGCTTATAATTCTAAAGAAGATGGCTTTAAACTTCCAAATCAGAAATGGAATATTACTACGCAGCTAAATTCTGGAGTAAGAGCTCTGATGATAGATGTATATGATGAATCGGGTCAATTAGAAGTATATCACGGATTTAAAATTTTAGGATCAAATCCTTTCCTTAATATTCTGACGGAAATAAAATTATTCATGGATGAAAATGAAAATGAGGTATTAACAATAATTTTGGAGTGTTACGCAAGTGCAGATTTAATAGCGAAATATTTTGAAAATAGCGGATTGTCACAATACCTTTACACTAAAACTAATAATGAAGAATGGAAAACTTTAGGACAAATGATAATTGACAACACCAGACTTGTTGTTTTTTCTGACAAAAACGATACTCATCCAGGTCTAGAGTGGTATCATTACGTTTGGGATTATGCTGTGGAAACTCACTATTCCAATAACAAAAAGGAAGATTTTAGTTTTGATTTTAATAGAGGGAAAGACAATATTGATAACAAAGATTTGTTTATCCTCAACCATTTTGTAACTACTCCCGTTACGGGAGTTGGACACCCCAATAAAAGCAGAAAAGTAAACTCTAATCCATATTTCATAGAAAGAGTAATAGAGTGTCAGCAGAAAACCGGGAAATTCCCAAATTTTATCACTGTAGATTTTTACAACTCTGGTAATTGCTGGGAAGTTGTTGATATAATTAACAACACATCAGATATTTGTCCAAAAGATTAAGATATTATCAGTTTACCCCAGCCCTGCTAGAAAAATTGTATATATAATAGGGAATATGCATTTCTAGAAGACGTATATCTGTTTAATCTAAATTCTAAAATATACTTAGTAAAAACAAAAATGCATCCAAAATTTTTAAAAGTAGTTTTGAATATTGATTAAAAACAGATAACAAGGTGTCTGCGATAATGGGCCTATGCATTCAAAATGATCATATCCTAAACATTGTGGCACATAAAAGAAACTGAAAAGAACCAAACGAAGCATGAGCACATATGCTTTTTAGACCTTGTTAGTGGTATTGTTTTGTAGTTCTTAAAAATATGAATACCTTGGTAACATAAAACATGGTAAACTTATTAATATGTCAAAAAAAATAGCTCAAAAATCACCTTATGTTATGGAAGTCGAAGAAGGGACTTACGCTTGGTGCTCATGTGGAAATTCTTCAAATCAACCATACTGTGATGGTTCACATCAAGGAACCGAATACTCACCATTAATTGAGAATGTCACAGAGAAAAAAACTGTCGCTTGGTGCGGTTGCAAACATTCATCAAATGGTCCATTTTGTGATGGAAGTCATGCAAAACTTTGATGGCTCCAAACTGGATTATAAAACATCGAAGTGAAAACAAATAAAATGACGAGTAGAAAGAAATTAATCCGAAATTAATACTGATAATATTTTGAAAATCTGACAGTTGTAATATTTATCTCAACTTAATTTTGGGGAAGAAAATGAACAATTAATTAAGAAAAAATTCTTCTATAAGCAATTTTTCAATATCTTTCGTTACTTTTTATAAATTTGAACTATGGAGCATTTACTAATCGTTGAGGATGATATAAACATCCGAGAGACATTACAAGAAATATTTGAATTATCAGGATACAAAGTTTCAACTGCAGCTAATGGCAGATTAGGCTATGATGCAATTATGGAAGATTGTCCGGACTTAGTTATTTGCGACGTTGATATGCCTGAATTAGACGGTTTTGAATTACTACAAGCGATCAATCAGCGTTTAAAAAATGCTGTCATTCCTCCTTTTCTATTTTTAACAGCAAAAGTAGAGCCTTCGGACCTTCGAAAAGGAATGAATTTAGGAGCCGATGATTACATATTTAAACCCTTTGATCACACAGATATTCTTCAATCTGTTCGACTTCGGTTAGACAAGCGTACACAATTGGCGCACAAAGAAGGTCCGAAACAAATAAGTTTAAATAACGATGGATATGACAAATTAGCACTTCCGTGCGAGGAGGGATTGATTCTTGTTTCTTTCGATGAAATTATCAAGTGCCAAGCAGATCGTGCATATTGCACATTTCACCTAGCCAATGAGAAATCCATTCTAGTATCAAAATCAATGAAGGAATTTGAACAATTATTACTAGACAATAATTTTCTAAAAGTACATAAGTCGACAATCGTGAATATTAACTATGCGAAAAAGTACTTACGTGGTAATGGAGGACAGCTCATTATGTCTGACGACTCAATCGTCTATGTGTCGGCGAGAAGAAAAGAAGAGCTGATGAAGGTGCTTCGTCATCAAAACAATTTTGACATTCAGCAGCCCAAGTAAATACCAGGCTTAAGTACACACTTATCATTAGATCTGCCACCAAAGGCAATTCATCATAATCGATGGAAAATCATTCTTTTTTCATGCACTTCATTCCGTATTTATTATAGGAAGAAAGCAGTTGGCAAAACAGTAACTACTATATATATATTTTGTTCTCAACAGAAAGTCTCAATGTCCAAAAAGTAGGTCACGGCAATCTTAATACCTCTGACAGCTATTGATCCAATAGCATTACTTAGTCGCTCATCCTTCACCACTAGTTATTGCAATTATAATTTTAACGGTATAAAGAATATTAACCGCTTAAGGAAACTCACATAACTGATTAGGAAATTAGGCAATCCTATAAGGAATAATTTACTGCAATTTTGGTTTATATTAAAAACTAAAACCTGTATTATGATTTACAAATTTAAAAGAAACAATTCCATTGAAATAAAGAAATTAAGTTACCTACAACTTCCGATTATTTTATTTGCTGCAATCCAATTATTTGTAACTACCCTTAAAGCACAAGTGAAAACTGGGGATGAACCTACATCAATAAAAAACAGTTCATTACTAGCGGTAGAAAGTAGTGCCGAGATATCAATACTTATGATGACAGAAATAGAGCGTGATGTAATTCCTTCTCCAGCTTTAGGTATACAGATATTAAATACAACAACAAATCAACCTAATTTTTATACTGGAACTGCTTGGACATACGGCGCAAATCAAATGTGTCATGCTAAGCGTCTCTATAGAAAAGATAGTGATGGAACTATTCGGAAAGTACCATTCAACAATACTTCTGATAGAGTTTTATTTCCTAGAGGAGGTAACGATATTTTGAGCCCTATCTCTATTTCTACACCTTGGAATATTCCTGATCATTTTACAGCACTGTATACCGAAACAGATTCAAAGGGGGATATATAATCGATCTTCACTCGATATTAATGGACCTTTAAGTAATTAAATTTTAGACAGTAGACACAGCAGGAGAAGCGTCAAATTCTGAAGGAAACTTTTCTTGGAGTTTAAACTCCTGTGGTATAAATAATTTATGCGGTTTTAGGGTCGCATGAAATTTTGTAGCTAAGTTAGATGGAACTTGGAGCTGGAATTGTTCTAATCTACACTATTTCATAACCCTTGATGACAATCCATAAAACTACAGATTAGGCATTAAGTTTATCTCTATTATTTCATAACTACATAAATATAATATATTTAACTCCAGATTAAATGATTTAATTGTTAGATGAAACAATAACTAAACAAAAGACGATGAAAATGGACTGCAACGAATAATTTCAGGGAAACCGCAAAACTATTCTGCAACCCAAGTTTTAAATCTCATCGTTATAAATTATAGTCAGGAAAAGGAAGCTAATCTTAATGCTCAAATTGATAATAAGTTAAAATTTAACAGGTAATTATTGACGGTTTTATCTAATGGATATTATGTATAGAGCCTCAAATTAAATCCTGTTGGAGTTAGAATTCTAAAACCTTTTAATAAACGATTTGGAGTTGTTAATGAGGGTCTTCTATGGACGAATTTCTCCTTCAGTCGCATTATTTACCTTTGAAGTAGAAAAACACACATTTGGATTCCTAATGTCACTAATCAAAGATTCTTCATGGTATAAACTTTAATATTTTTCGATTTATTGCTTGATGAAAATTGCATCAACTCTGCGATTTGCACTTCTATCTTTTAGCGTTCTCTCTGGATAAACTAAAGGAATTGTATTGCTATATCCATTAAACGTGAGTCTTTTTTTATCTATTCCTTGAGTCAGCAAGTAACGATACACCGTTTTAGCCCGCCTTTTACTTGCGTTCATTTTATTGCTACAACACACATGTCCTCGGATATGCAAAGAAAGCTCAGGATTAGCAATCAACGTATCATATAAAGAGCGTAGGTATAGATCAGAATCTAGCGTTATTTTGGTCTTTCGTTCCGCAAATAATATTGGTAAGACTATTGGCTGAGAAACTTTCTCAAAATCCTCCCGCACTTTATAATCGTCAATTACAACTTCTTTAATCAACTTTGAATTTTCGGTAACTAACCTCTTTGAAGAACTTACTTTGCTGATAGATTCTTTTAGAACGATTGTATTAATCTCTTCAATAGAATAATAAATATCAATTCGATTCCAATTTTTAGGTTGAAACATCAATTCAATTCGTTTGTCCCCATATATATTAAGTCCAAAATTTTCATCTTGGATTTCGAGTAAATTAGCTACATATTCTGCTTGATTTTTTGCTGAAGTTAAATTACTCTGATTATCAGAATATCTCTCTGAGTAAGAATTAACTTCAATAATTTGAATTTTCTTAATAACCATTGAATACTTTAATTCAAGAATTTTGTTCAATGACGATTCTGTAAGTTGATTTGTTTCAGTCTTAAAATAATAGGTGCACATTTCGACCTTTGCGAAAGCTCCGCTGGTTAATAATATGGCCAACAAACTAAATAATCTCTTTTTCATACTGGTTTGCATTAATGATTTCCCATCAAAGGTTGCATCAATTGTAAACAAAGGCAAGTAATAATTTCCCAAAGGTTCTAGGTCGGATCTATATCGATTTTGACTATCATCAAAGAGGTCGCTCTATCCTTTTCATGTAGAGGAACATGAATAAATCGCGAGTTTTCTTATAACGAAGTAGATTTTTCCTAACGAACAAAAGAGCTTATAGATCAATATTAGCTCAGGTAATTCAATAAAACATTGAATTATAATTCTCTTTAATACTTCATGAAGGCTAGAAAATGTTTCGGAAACCGATTAATCACTATTATTAGAGGTATTGTAACGTTGGGAAAAAGTTACTGAAATTCAACACTTTAAACATCTAGATTTGGTCCTATAACTAAGAAACACAAACTTACTATTATGGACATTTTCACAATTAACCCATCGAATCTCTTTTCAAGAATATTGACAAATATTACACTTACAATTCTTGTTTTGTTTGGCTTTATGTTCACAAGCTTTGCACAGTACTCAACTTCTATAGATACTCTAAATTGTGTAGGAGGAACGACAACATTTGTCGTTGATTTATCATCTAATCTAGATTCAACATGGGTCAGTCAACCACAAACGCGAGCTGGAGATTGTTGCGGTACAGAGAGTAATTGTGTTCAGTTTGCATTAACTTTAGCACCTGGAGCAACAGGTATTAATTTCTTCATTCCTGATGGGTGTGGAGCATCACCATCTGGGTCATTATTTTACCAAGTTGATTGTGGGCCACTAACATCTGTGGGGGAGCCGATTTGTCTGAATGGATTAGGACCCTTCATTCTTACTTTTTGTAAACCTGGAAATAATGATAATTGTTATTCTATACAATCAATTCCAACTCCTTCAACCTCAGGCAATGTAATTACAGCAGATGGTTGTACTGACACTTTAGCCGTTACAGGTCTAATCACAGACTCAATTACTTGGAATAGTATTTTTCCTGGAGTGCCTGGTGAATACAATGGATTATTGAGTGACCTTTCCAGCTCAGATTTTGGGGTAAATGGAATTTCATTCGAAGGTCATGATATTGTCTTAGTAACTCCTGGGATTGGATCACCCTCAACAATTCAATATGAAGTTTGCGGAGCAGTAACAGGGTTTTGCATTTCCGAAACATGGTGTGATACTGTATCGGTAAATATATTCCCAATGCTTTATGCAGACATTCAACCTAATAATCCTACTATTTGTTTTGGCGGATTGGCTGAAACCATAACAGCTCATCCAATTGGAGGCACTGGTCCATATTCATATTCTTGGTCAACTCTAGTTGATCCAGCAATCGATGGGGCTACTACCCAATCCATTGATGTTTTAATTTCAGGTGAATACACTGTCATAATATCAGATGCAACGGGTTGTCCTTTTGGTTATGATACAGTATATGTTAATGAATATACGAATATGATAACTGTTAATGCAGGGCTAGACATAACTATTTGTGGGTCTCCTGTTCCTACAATATCTTTAAATGGATCATCTCCCATTACAGGTAGTGCAATATGGACGAATTACACAGGAGTATTTAGCACTTCAGATGTTGATACTATCACAAATTACACGCCTAGTTCGTCAGAAATTTCGGCGGGTATTATTGAATTATATTTGGTTTCAACGAATAACTATACCTGTCTAGGAGATAGTGATACTATTCTAATCAATTTATCTCAATTCGAGGCGAATTTGACGATAATTCAAAACAATATATCTTGTCAAGGAGCAGATGACGGATCTATAGATTTAACTGTGAGTGGTGGATCATCTCCTTTCAGTTTTGATTGGTCTAATTCATCAATCAATGAGGACCTAGTTGCTCTAACTTCTGGAACTTATGATGTTCTTGTTACGGATATAAATGGTTGTGTAGATTCACTTGAAACAACCATTTTAGAACCATTGGTTTTTGAGATAGTTGACACTAATTACACGAATTATAATGGATACAACATTTCATGTTTTGGAAGAAATGATGGGAGTATTGATCTTACATTTTCTGGGGGAACAGAACCTTATAAATACGTATGGTCAACCCTTGATGGTAGCGGTTTTATTGTAAATGATGAGGATCAAACAGCACTCTCAGTCGGGACGTATACGATTACTGCTACTGATGCCAATGGTTGCCAAATAATTCAGTCGTATACGCTTTCAGAACCAACAGAATTAACAGAATCAACATCAGTAGTTGTGTATCCAAGTGGAGATAATATATCTTGTTATGGTTTAGCTGATGGATCAATTGACTTAACAATTACGAACGGTTTGCCGGCATACACATATACCTGGGCATCAGCGGATGGCAGTGGACTCGTGATTAATGACGAAGATCAAACGGGATTAACAGCTGGAACATATGACGTGAAAATAACAGATGTAAATGGTTGTGCCATTTCAACTTCTATCGCGCTAATTGAACCAGCAGTATTGACAGAATCAACAACAGTATTTGAATATCCAAGTGGAGACAACATATCATGCAATGGCATAGCTGATGGATCAATCGATTTAACAAATACGAGCGGTTCAATAGGTTATACTTGCACCTGGTCAACGCTCGATGGCAGTGGACTCGTGATTAATGATGAGGATCAAACGGGATTAACAGCTGGAACGTATGATGTGATAACAACAGATGTAAATGGATGTACAATTTCAAGTTCTATCACACTTGTTGAACCAACAGTGTTGACAGAATCAATAGCAGCATTCGTATACCCAAGTGGATATAATATCTCATGCAATAGCTTAGCTGATGGATCAATCGATTTAACAAATACGAACGGTTCACCAGTTTATACATACGCTTGGACAACTTTAGATGGGAGTGGCTTGGTAGTTGATGATGAAGATCAAACGGGATTAACAGCTGGAACGTATAATTTGACAACTACAGACGTAAATGGATGTATGATTTCAAGTTCTATCACACTCATTGAACCAAAAGTATTAACAGAATTAACAACAGCATTTGTATATCCAAGTGGGGATAACATCTCATGCAATGGCTTAGCTGATGGATCAATCGATTTAACAAATACGGACGGTTCACCAGTTTATACTTACGCTTGGACAACGGTCGATGGAAGTGGCTTGCTGGCTAGTGATGAAGATCAAACGGGATTAACAGCTGGAACGTATGATGTGACAACTACAGATGTAAATGGATGTACGATTTCGAGTTCTATCACACTCATTGAACCAACAGCATTGACAGAGACAATAACAGCATTCCAATATCCAAGTGGAGACAATATCTCATGCAATGGCTTAGCTGATGGAACAATTGACTTAACAACTGCGAACGGTTCACCAGTTTATACTTATGCTTGGACAACAGTCGATGGAAGTGGCTTGTTCGTTAGTGATGAAGATCAAACGGGATTAACAGCTGGAACGTATGATGTAAACACAACTGACATTAACGGATGTTCGATTATGAGTACAATTGTCTTGAATGAACCAGCAATTTTAACGTCTAATATCAATGTATTAACAGACTATTATGGGCAACCTATTAGCTGTTCAGGTCAATCTGATGGGCAAATACAAGTAACTGCTAATGGAGGTAGTCCATCATACACCTATGAATGGGAGACTAATCCTGTTCAAACTACTGACTTTATAGAGGGCTTAGGAGAAGGTGTATACACAGCAACAATTTCAGATACAAATCTTTGTACAGTAATAGTATCGACTATTCTTACGGCTAATTCGCTTCCAGTTTTAACTCCAGATCCTTCGATAACTGTTTGTGAAGGTGAAACTGTCACGTTTAATTCCAATTCAGATGAAAATGAAATGTGCTCTTGGTCGTTAAGCAATGGAATGGAATTCGATATGTGTGGACCAAATACTATATTCATTAACGATCCAGGATGCTATGATGCAACATTAACAGTCTCAACTCAAGCGGGATGTATGAATTCACTAGTTTTGACTGACTACATCTGTATAACAGCAAATCCTGAAGCAAATTTCTCAACAAATCCTAACGAAGTCACTATACATAACAATACTGTTCAATTTGAAAATGAATCAGTTGGAGCATCAAATTACGAATGGGAATTTGGAGATGGAAATTTCTCAAATCAAGAAAATCCAATTCATGATTTTCCAAATAGTGAACCTGGGGAATATAATGTCACTCTATATGCCTATAACGAAAACGGTTGCATGAATACAATTAATAAAGTTATTACTATATGGGATCGCTTGCTATTCTATGTGCCAAATACTTTCACCCCTGATGGTAATGAGTTCAATGAATCATTTAACCCAGTATTTGGATCAGGATATAGCCCTAAAGATTATAATTTATTGGTGTTCAATCGATGGGGGGAGATTCTCTTTGAGAGTAATGATCTTAATATAGGGTGGGATGGAACTTACAAAGGACTTTATGTCCCTGAAGGAACATACTCATGGAAAATGATGCTAAGGAAAAGTAAAAATACGCTAGAAGCCACATCGGAAAATTCTTATCACGGCCATGTAAATGTACTCCGCTAGAAGGATCATGAATAAGATGCTACAATTAAAGAAAAATGTCATGGGATATTAGAATAAAGATGATTAGCAAGGTAAAAGAAAACGTTGATTATTCATCAAAAGTATTGATTGTTGATAGGTTAGCATTTATAATTCTAATGCTTATTAAACATATAAACAATTACTTAAAACTAAGCGAAGTATTTTAAATACTAATTCTGTATTAAAAACAGGATGAAAAAAGGGTATACATTGGAAGTCAATGTATACCCTTTTTTCTTCTTCTATTTTTCGCTTTTATCCTCTTTTCTACAAGGTAATCTGTCGCTAATTCACAATTAATTGGACTATTCTAATAAACGAGTGCTTTACGACAATCCAACTTAATGTCACGTTGGGAAAGCCCAGCTCTAACACCCCTAATCATTAGGAAACAGAAGTGAGTATTTGGGAAATC
>CAJQQA010000013.1 GCA_905480355.1 uncultured Flavobacteriales bacterium
AATTCAATATTCTGAAAATAGAGAATCAAGTTATGTTTGTGTGTCAAACGTACATATGTGTATTGAAACATATTTTGATCCTAATTTTGCAAAAGAAGTCAACTCTGCTAATCTAGTTACCCCAGATGGTATGCCACTGGCAAAAGCAATTAGACTTATATATGGAATTAAGCAAGATCGCGTCGCTGGAATGGACCTTATGCCTGATTTAATAAAAAAAGCTGAAGAAAAAAATCTAGGCGTTTACTTTTATGGGGGAACTAGCGAAATGGTTATGAAAACAAAATCATTCATTTCAATGAATTACTCTAAACTAAAAGAGACTCATTATTATAGCCCTCCGTTTAGAGAATTATCAGAAAATGAAGAATTTGAAATTGTTAAAATGATTAACGATAGTGGTGCAAATATATTGTTTGTGGCATTAGGTTGCCCTAAACAAAAAAAATGGATGGCATCAATGAAAGGTAAAATTAATGCATGTATGATTGGGATTGGCGGAGCCCTTCCAGTTCTTATCGAAATGCAGAAAAGAGCTCCCATGTGGATGCAAAAAATGAGTTTGGAATGGGTATATAGACTTATGCAAGAGCCTCGTCGATTATTCAGACGTTATTTTGTTACAAATACGCTTTTTATTTTCCTTTTTGTTAAACAGTGGTTTCTAATCAAAATATTAAAAAAACATTAATTTTAAGCCATAATTTAATAGCTATCATACAACTTAAAAAAAAACATGAAAAAAATTGCAGTAATTGGAACAGGTTATGTTGGGTTAGTTACAGGAACTTGTTTTGCTGAAACTGGTAATCAAGTTATTTGTGTAGATATTGATGAAGAAAAGGTAAATCAAATGAGAAAGGGAATTATTCCTATTTATGAACCTCATTTAGAAAATCTTTTTAATCGTAATATTAAAGCAAATCGTCTAGAATTTACTACCGACTTAGAAGAAGGTGTTAAAGATGCTGAAATTATTTTTTTAGCATTACCTACACCTCCTGGTGAAGATGGTTCGGCAGACCTGTCATACATACTAGGTGTAGCAAAACAACTGGGCCAAATAATCACTGAATATAAAGTGATTGTGGATAAGAGTACAGTCCCTGTCGGTACTTCTGAAAAAGTAGAAATAGAATTGTCTAAATATGCAAAAGTTGATTTTGATGTAGTATCAAATCCTGAATTTTTGCGAGAGGGATTTGCAGTTGATGATTTTTTGAAACCTGATAGAGTTGTTATTGGTACTTCTTCTGAAAAGGCACAAAATATTATGGAACAATTATATAAACCATTTGTAAGACAAGGAAATCCTATTCTTTTTATGGATGAAAAGTCAGCTGAATTGACAAAGTATGCAGCTAATTCTTTTTTAGCTACAAAAATTACTTTTATGAATGAAGTGGCTAATTTTTGTGAGATAGTAGGAGCTGATGTTGATAAAGTTCGATTAGGAATAGGGTCCGATCATCGAATTGGTAAGCGATTTTTGTTTCCTGGAATTGGTTATGGAGGTTCTTGTTTCCCCAAAGATGTTCAAGCATTAGTAAAATCTGGACTAGAAAACAAATTTGATCTTGAAATTTTAAATGCAGTAATGAAAATCAACGAGAGTCAAAAGACAGTGTTGATGCCAAAAATCATTAATCACTTTAAAGGAAACTTAAAAGATAAAAAAATTGCAGTATGGGGGCTTGCTTTTAAACCAGACACTGATGATATTAGAGAAGCTCCAGCTTTATACATGATCGATACTTTAATTAATAATGGTGCGAAAATATCTGCTTTCGACCCAGAAGCTATGAATAATGTTCGTACTGTTATTGGTGACAAAATTGAATATGGTTCAAATGAATATGATGTCCTTGAAAACGCAGACGCTCTTTTGATCTGTACTGAATGGGGAATATTTAGGAATCCTGATTTTAATAAATTAAATTCTCTATTAAATGAAAAAGTAATTTTTGATGGAAGAAATCTTTTTGAAACTACAGAGATGAATTCTCTAGGATATTCCTACCATTCAATAGGACGAAATGAAGTTAAACTTAAATAAGTTAAGATGAAAAAAAAGGTTTTAATAACAGGTGCTGCAGGTTTTCTTGGTTCTCATTTGTGTGAGAGATTTATAAAAGATGGTTTTAACGTCATTGGAATGGATAATTTAATTACGGGAAGGTTAAACAACATTGAACATTTATTTAAGTTGGAAAGTTTTGAATTTTATCATCATGATGTTTCTAAATATATACATATACCTGGTGAATTAGATTATATATTACATTTTGCATCTCCAGCAAGCCCAATTGACTATTTGAAAATACCCATTCAAACATTAAAAGTTGGATCTTTAGGTATTCATAATTGCCTTGGATTAGCAAAAGCTAAAGGAGCAAAAGTTTTAATTGCTTCAACATCTGAAGTTTATGGTGATCCATCTGTGCATCCTCAAAAAGAGGAATATTGGGGGAATGTTAATCCAGTTGGCCCAAGAGGTGTCTACGATGAAGCTAAGCGCTTTCAAGAAGCAATTACAATGGCCTATCATACATTTCATGGTGTAGAAACACGAATCGCTCGTATTTTTAATACTTACGGGCCAAAAATGAGACTCAATGATGGTAGGGTTCTTCCTGCTTTTATTGGTCAAGCATTAAGAGGTGAAGATTTGACAATATTTGGTGATGGTTCTCAAACAAGATCATTCTGTTATGTGGATGATTTAGTAGAGGGATTAGTTAGATTACTAAACATTGATTATGTACAACCAGTTAATATAGGTAATCCATCTGAAATTTCTATAAGTGATTTTGCTGAGGAAATTATAAAACTAACAGGAACTGAACAAAAAGTAATTTATAAAGATTTACCTGTTGATGATCCAAAACAAAGACAACCAGATATAAGTAAAGCAAAATCACTACTTAATTGGGAACCAAAAATTGATAGAAATGAAGGGTTAAAAATAACATACAATTACTTTAAATCTCTTTCATCAGAAGAACTAAGGAAAACAGATCATAATGATTTTGATAAATATATTATTAAGTAATCCATTATTTATTAATAATAAACGTGAAGATTGATAATAGTTAAAAAAATATGTCAATTTTTAAAGCTTAAATATTAAATAAAACATGCAGAATATAATTTTAATTCTACTAGATCTATTCAAATGTAAGGTTGTCTGAAAATATGTATTTTTGCAACAGCTATAATTAATCTAACTTATTCGAATGTGTTAAAAATATTATCATCTCATCGGTTTTCGCGCTACATGAAAACTATTTTCTTGTTTTGGGATTTAGTCTTATTAAGTGCATCTAATACTATTTCATGCTACATTCGTGATGGTAGCTTGAAAAGTTTGAATAACAAAGATGACCAGACTACTTTCTTCATGATCTTATTGGTTTGGGTAGTATTGGTACTTTCAAAAGATGCCTACAAGATTATTCGAATTGAAAAAATTTATACCACTTTAAGCAGAACAATTAAGTTGATCTTAATTCATCTTGGAGGGGTAGCACTTTTCATTATTATCTTAAATTTTGATAATGTTTCTCGTTTACGCATGCTTTATTTTTACGTTGTATTTTTCGTTCTAGTACTATTGTTTAGGATTCTATTTTTAAAAGCACTAAAACATGCGCGTTCACAAGGATACAATTACAGGAATGTAATTATCATTGGTGTAAATGAAATGGCAGGTCGGATGAATCAAATTTTAAATAATGACCTTTCATATGGCTATAAAGTCGCCGGTGTTTTCAGCAATGTTACCAATCTCAATATCGATCATTCCATGACTAATTTAGGAGGTTTGAGTGATATTGAAACCTATTTATTGGAGAATAAGGTAGACGAAATGTTTATTGCCCTTGATTATAAAGAAACCGATCAGATTCCAAAATTAATTCAGCTGTGTGAGCGTTATATGGTTCGATTAAAAATCATTCCAAATTTCCAAAAATACACAAATATGCGTCGTGTAAGTATCGATTTTTATGATAATACTCCTGTAATGATGTTTCGTAAAGAACCTTTAGAATTAGTAATTAATAGAATTCAAAAGAAAATATTTGATATTATTTTTTCTAGTTTAATTATTGGTTTAATTTTTTCTTGGCTATTCCCTTTATTATGGATTCTTATTAAATTAGAATCTAAAGGACCAGCATTATATAAACAAGTTCGATCAGGCGAAAACAATAGACATTTCACATGTTATAAATTCAGGTCTATGCGACAAAGTAAAACAGATGAATTTATTCAAGCTACAGAAAATGATCCTAGAGTAACAGCGATAGGAAAATTTATACGTAGAACTAGCATTGATGAGTTCCCTCAATTTTTTAATGTATTTTTAGGACATATGTCTGTAGTTGGACCAAGGCCACATCCTATTAAACTTGATGACCAATACATTAAATTAATCAATAATTATAAAGTGCGACATTTTTCTAAACCTGGCATCACTGGCTGGGCTCAGGTTAAAGGATACAGAGGAGAGACAAAAGAAGTAATAGCCATGAAGATGCGAGTGGAATATGATATCTGGTACATTGAAAATTGGACTTTTCTCCTGGATTTAAAAATTATTTGGATGACGGTTACTAATATGCTTCGTGGTGAAGAAAATGCCAATTGATAGTTGCTTAAATTGTTTATATAACTAAATTTGTTATCCGAAAAAATGAAATGAAAAATAACGCTATTTACATTGTCCTAGTAAGTTTCTTTGCACTATTATTTACATCCTGCAATACTCATAAAAAATTAGTCTATTTTCAAGATGAAATCAACTCTACTTCTGAGGATAATGCAAGTAATTATACGCCTATTTTCAAAGCAGATGATTTGATTTCAATATTAATTACAGGAGATGATCCTGAAGTTACTATACCTTTTAACCTTGATCCATCTGGTTCACCACAAGCTCTGAATAACGGCTATTCTTCAGGAAACATAGAAAGAGTCGGTTATCTAATTGATAAAGACGGTAATATTAACATGCCAATCATTGGAATGTTACAAGTAAAAGGTCTATCCAGAAATGAGGCTATTTCAATGATTCAAGAAAAAATGTCAGAATATATTTCTAATCCTATCGTAAATATTCAAATACTTAATTTTAAAGTAAGCGTATTAGGAGACGTGAATAGACCTGGCACTTATAAAATCCCCAATGAACGAATTACATTACTGGAAGCAATTGGACTGTCTGGTGATTTAAATATTACTGGAAATAGAAAAAACATCTTGGTAATTAGAGACATCGATGGTAAAAAAGAAGAATTTAGAATTGATTTAACTGCATCTGATTTATTTCGTTCAAAAGTATATTATTTAGAACAGAATGATGTCGTTTACGTTGAGCCTAACAATGCGGCAAGAAGCAACTCTACTATATGGAAAACATCAGGTACTATATTCATATCAACTGTTGCTCTAATTATTACTACCGTTAACCTACTTGTAAAGTAATGGAAAATAAGTCACCTCAATACAACGAAGATATAGAAGACACTGTTAACCTTCGCGAAATAATAGAAAAATATGCTTTTCACTGGAAATGGTTTATTCTAAGTACTGTATTATTCCTTTGTCTTGCATTTTTATATTTACGTTATTCACAAAATATTTATCAATCTGAAGCTAAAATTTTAATTAAAGATGATAGCAAAGGAGGTTCAATGCCTGATATGGCAGTATTTGGCGATCTTGATTTATTTGGAAGCACAGCCAATTTATCAAATGAAATAGAAATCTTAACTTCTCGTACAATAACAGAAAATGTTGTCAAATCGCTATCGATTAATCTGAACTATGTCATTCGAGGATCAAGAACTGGTTTTCAAACTCAAACACTGTTTAAAATAACTCCTTTTAAACTCACCCATGCGGTCAATGATAGTTTACTTTATGAAAAAAAAGCCGAGTTTACCTTAAACATTATTGATAATCAAATATTCGAAATAACAGAAGTCGAGCATACTTCTTTAGGCAAATTTAAATTTGGTGAATTAATAAACACATCTATTGGTGCTATAAAAATTCAAAAAACAAATCATTTTGACACCAATTTCATTGGTCGTGATTTTGATTTAAGCTTGTCAACTCTTAATGATGCCTCTTCTTCACTAATGGAAACGCTTATAATAGAGTCCGTTAATAAAGATGCATATGTTTTGTCTTTAAAAACAAAAGGGCCTTCTATAGCTAAAAACAATGCTGTTATTAATGAATTGATTTATCAATATGAAATAGATCAGGCAAATGATCAGAATGAGTTAGCCGAAAATACACGATCTTTTATTGAAGAACGTATGGAATACATTACGAAAGAACTTTCTGACGTTGACAATGCAAATCTTCAATTTAAAAAAGAGAATGGGCTGATTGATGTATCGTCAGATGCGCAACTTTTACTTTCCCAAGAAAATGCTATTGATCAACAAATTATAAAGACAAACATTCAATTGGAATTAGCGAATTACATGGCAGATTTTCTTTCAGAACAAAATGAAATTGAACAATTGTTGCCAAGTAACCTTGGATTTGAAGATCAATCTATCGCAAAAATGATAGATGCATACAACACTTTTGTATTAGACCGAAATAGATTATTGATTGCTTCTTCTGCAAATAACCCATCCGTTTTAAAGTTCGAGAAACAATTAGCTAGTATTAAGTTAAGTCTAAATTCAAGTCTGAATAATATTGTTTCTGCATCAAGAATAGAACTGAAATCATTAAAAGCTAAGTCTCAAATATATAATTCTGAATTAGCATCAATGCCAGAATTTGAAAAGAAATACAGAGATATTCAGCGGCAACAACAAATTAAAGAAACCCTTTATCTCTACTTGTTGGAGAAAAGAGAAGAGAATGAAATAGCACTTGCAGCTACTGTTGGGAATTCGAAGGTCATTGATTATGCCTACAGCGATGGTGAAACTGTTTCTCCAAAAAAGAGCATAATCTATTTAGGTGCACTTTTTTTGGGGCTATTAATTCCTTTCGGCATTATATACGTATTGAACCTTCTCGACAATAAAGTTCATTCTCAAAAAGATCTAGAAAAATACAGTCTTCCGCATTTAGCTAATATTCCTTTGGCTTCTGAAAACGAAAAATTAGTTGCGCAAAACAATCCTAGATCAGTATTATCCGAAGCATTTAGAATGCTAAGAACGAATGTTACTTTCTTGTTCCCAAATATAAAAGAAAAAGGAAATACTATTTTTGTTACTTCCACAATTGCAAGTGAAGGAAAAACGTTTGTTTCATTAAATGTTGCGCATAGCTTGGCTTTAACTGGGAAAAAAGTAGTCGTAGTTGGATTGGATTTAAGAGCGCCTAAGCTCTTGCAATATTTAGAATTACAAACAGACTTGAAAGGTGTTTCTAATTATATTATTGATCCTACGCTAAGCCATCAAGAATTAACAATTCCTATTCCTGGAACTGAGAATTTGTTTTTACTTCCTTCAGGTGTTACGCCTCCAAACCCGAGTGAATTATTAATGAAGCAACGGTTATCTGATCTTTTTGAGAGCTTAAAACTTGAATACGATTATATTATTGTTGATACTGCTCCTGTTAGTTTAGTTACGGATACGATTACTATAGCTCAAATTGCTGATGCAACGTTGTATGTTATTAGAGCAAATAAGCTTGACAAAAGAATGCTAGAATTTCCTGCTAAACTTTACAATGAACAAAAATTATCGAATATGGCTGTTGTGCTGAATGCCGTTAATATGGAACGTGGCGGAGGTTATGGCTATGGCTATGGCTATGGCTATGGCTATGGCTATGGCTATGGTGATGATTTTGAAAAAAGCAAAAAGAGGTGGTGGAGTAGAAAATAATATCTAATTCAAATCCTCTGTAAGAAACTTCAGTACATCTACCCCATCTGCATAATCATTCAGCTCAGGACATTGAGAGCTTCCAAAAGGCACAAAATTATTCCCTACTACAACCTGTAATTTCTCCTGATGAGTATTAATATAATCCATCAATTCAACTTCATTTGAATAATAATGATAATGGATCATTGCCAGTGGTGAAAATAAATCTTCTGATTCTCTCAATAAAACAAAATTATTATCCAATAATGCGTGCTGATTCAAGAGGTATACTGCTTTATTATAATCATAATTGTTTCCATATTTATTATTATGGATAATCGAACTATAATTAAATACTCCCTCAAAAAAGCGCTCCAACTTAAAGCCTTCAGGCAATATGAGGTGTGAAACATTTCTACAGCCTAAGCCAAAATAGCTGAATATATCTTCACCCAAACGTTCGATAGCTGCTTTTGATTCACTTCCATCCAACACTGCGATAGAGGTCCTGTTTTTCCTAAAAATATGCGGATACTTACCAAAGTATGATTCAAAATAATTCAATGAATTATCACTGCCTGTGGCTATTACGGCATCGAACTTTCCAATTCTACCTTCAGTAAACTCGATTCTTTCTTTTAAAGCTGGTGCAAACTGAATCAAGTGTTCTCCAAGTGCAGGTAATAATGTTTTATCGTCAGATGATAACTTACAAAGTGCTTTGTTACCAGAAATTAGAACACACAAAAAATCATGAAAACCAACAAGTGGAATATTTCCAGCCATTATCAATGCGATTTTTTTTGGCAGCTCAACATAAGAATACTCCCTACTCCATTCTGTCAATTCTTCTAGCGATAATAGTTTTCCCAGCTCAAGTAAACTCTTTCTTACATTCTCTTTTGTAAACCAGCCATTATAGGAAATCTGTCGATTAACTAGTGTTTGAAGGGATTCATACTCTACTTGAGTAACACCAATTTCAAAGCTGCTCCAATCTTTCTTTTCCCCTAAGGCACACATCAACTTACCGAGCTGTGCAAATCCATCTATTATTTCTTTTTGTTTCACAGCACAAAATTATCGTGTTCCAATTGATTTTCCTATAAGTTGGGCATTAATTATTCGACTAGAGTATGTTTTTTATCAATATGCTCACTATATTTGTAAAAAACTAAGCAGAATGGCAATTATTATAACGGACGAATGTATCAACTGCGGAGCTTGTGAGCCCGAATGCCCAAATACAGCAATTTATGAAGGAGGTGCAGAATGGAAATATTCTGATGGAACTTCATTAATGGGCATGATTACAACATTGAATGGTGATACTGTTCAATCCGATAAAGAAAATGAGCCTATTGATATGGATGTTTACTATATATCACCTGACAAATGTACCGAGTGTGTTGGTTTCCATGATGAACCTCAATGTGCTGCTGTTTGTCCAGTTGATTGCTGTATTGACGATAAAGATCTTAGAGAATCTCAAGATGAATTAATGGCTAAGAAAGATTTTATGCATTTAGATTAAACAATATCCGATAAAAATAATCTAGCCTGCTTCATCAATTGAAGCAGGCTTTTTTGTGATTAAAATTTAGCATAAACCATACATCTGTATTTATTCTAATTAAATAGTCAATTTATTGCACAGAAAAGAATATTCCTACTATTTTTGTGGCTGGGGTAAGTCTTGTACGATCAGCTCCCTCTTAATCCTCCAGGGCGGGAACGCAGCAAAGGTATGAGGTTGTAGCGGTGCGATATAAGTAGCTTGCCCCTATTTTTTTCTCTCATTTTCCCTCTTTGAATTATTCTAGATCAACTTCTAGTTCGAAAAAACAATTAGTTTTGTAGCAAACAACACAATTATGAAATTTTTCATTGACACAGCTAATCTAGAAGAAATTAAAGAAGCCAATGACCTGGGCATTCTTGATGGAGTGACAACAAATCCATCTTTAATGGCAAAAGAAGGAATCACAGGAGAACAAAATATTCTTGATCATTATGTGAATATTTGTAAAATTGTTGACGGTCCGGTAAGTGCTGAAG
>CAJQQA010000014.1 GCA_905480355.1 uncultured Flavobacteriales bacterium
TTAAATGAGAAAGGGATAGAAATTGATATTTATACTGAATTTAGAAAAGAGAAAACACCATTATCGAACTTTAAAACGAAAAATGGGCTAATCTACATTATGGCTTCGATTTCTGCCCAAGAAAATGGTTTGGGTGATTATTTATTAACAGATACTAAAGGTGGGATTTTAGAAGGAACATCTTCTAACTTGTTTATTGTTAGTAATGGAGTTTTATACACGCCAGGATTGGAATCTGGTTGTTTGGCTGGAACGATGCGTATGCAAATCATTAATTTAGCAATAAAATATGGTATTAAAGTGTATGAGTGTAATATTTTACCTCAGAATCTCTTAGTTGCGGATGAGCTTTTTTTAACAAATTCTATTGATGGAATTACTTGGGTGAGAGGATATCGTACAAAAAGGTATTTCAATAATGTCTCGAAAAAATTAATGAACTATTTAAATCAAGAATGGACTAACGCTTCCTGAAAAAAACTTGAAGAAACGACCGATATTTCAATGAATTAATTAATTTAGTAAAAACAAAATCAATCTACAATGAAAGTATTTAAATTTATATTTCCAGCTTTATTGACGTTAGCAATGGTAGCATGTTCAGGGGATACCGAAAAAGTTGAAATGGCTAACGGCGAAGTTCAAAAAGAATGTTGTCAAGACGATAAAAAATGCGCTGATCATAAAGATCATGACTGTACTGATGAATGCAAAGCAAAATGTGAAGGAGAAAAGCATGAATGCAAAGAAGATTGTAAAGATGGATGTACAGCACATACAGATGCTGATACTCACGAATGTTCAGAAGAATGTATTGATGGTTGCACTGCACATGCAGATGCTCACGAATGCAAAGAAGAATGCAAAGACGGTTGTAAAGCCTAATTTATCATATATTAAAATGAACTTCCATTGCTTCGGCAATGGAAGTTTTTTATTGTCTTAAATATGGACGGAAGAAACAGAGTAGATATTAAAATTGGCAGCTATGTCGCCATTGTATTGAAAAAAGATCAGCGCAACGGTGATTTGACTGAAGGTAATGTCAAAGAAATCCTTACAAATTCAAAATTTCATCCGCATGGCATAAAAGTGAAGTTAGACAATAATCAAGTTGGAAGAGTTAAAGAAATTTTAGATTAAAATGAAGAAAATAATCGCATTTGCAGGGAGTAATAGTAAAAACTCAATTAATCAGAGATTAATTGAGGCAATATCTAAGTTGATTGGTCAGCATGAAGTAGAAGTAATAAACTTAGCGAATCACGCTGCCCCAGTTTATGGTATTGATCATGAAATTGAATATGGAGTTCCCGATTCAATCAAGGATTTATTCTCTATTTTTAATACTTCAGATGCTTTTATTGTCGCTGTTCCTGAACACAACGGGTCTATGCCAGCTGTATTAAAAAATACGATAGATTGGCTTTCTAGAGTGGAAAGTGGGGTGAAAGTTTTTAGAGAAAAACCTGTGGTGTTTATAAGTACATCTCCCGGGCCTAGAGGAGCTCAGAGCGCTTTAAATCATGTTGTTGAGATTATGCCCTATCGAGGGGCAGTTGTTGTTGGTTCTCTTAGCTTTGGTAGCTTTGACTCACACTTTGTAGATGGTGAGATGACGGCAGAAAGCGAACTATTAATACGACCTATCCTCGATAAATTAGAAAATTCTTTGGCATAATCTTTATCGATTACCGACCATAATTTAAAAATCTAAAAAACGATAATTTTGGAACATCTTTAATAGAGATATTCATGTATCAATTGTTACATAAATATACTTTAGTAAGGGAATCTCATATACAAGGCATAAATTTCAATTTTACTTCCCTTTAATTCCTTATGAATTCATGGATTTATTATATCTTTGTAACCATAATTAATACAACGATTAAGTAAATGGCCAGATCTCAAGAGACATTTAGTAAAAAAGAAAAGGAAAAGAAACGCATTAAAAAGCGTAAAGACAAAGCGATTAAAAGAGAGGAGCGTAAAGCTAGCTCTGAAGGAGGTGAGTTGGATACTATGTTAGCATATGTTGATGAATTTGGAAATATTTCTTCAACTCCACCGGATGAAACAGTAAAGAAAAAAGAGATTAAAGCAGAAAACATTGTAATTGGTGTTCCTAAACAGATAGATATTCCAATGTCAAGTGCCAGAGAAGGCCGAGTAGTCTTTTTTAATGACTCTAAAGGATATGGTTTTATTAAGGAAACAGATTCAGAAGAGAAGTTTTTCGTTCATGTTAATGGTTTATTAGAAGAAATCAAAGAAAATGATTTAGTAAATTTTGAACTTGAAAAAGGCATGAAAGGTATGAATGCAGTTCAGGTGAAGATTGTCAATCTCGAAGAGAAAGCAGCAAGAGAAGCTGCACTTAAAGCTGCAGAAGAAGCGGAAGAGGCAGCTGAAAATGATGAAGAAGAAAATAAAGAAGATTCTTCTCCAGAAGAAAAATAATTAAAGTGCTGAATAGAGTAAAGGCCATTGACATTGATCAGTGGCCTTTTTTGTTCTTTTATAAACAACATTTCACCATGTGGAAGTTGTTCAATATTAGATTCGTTTAAAAATCACTAATTTTACCCTCAAAATAGCACGAATGGACTCTTTTAAAGATTTTAACTTATCAAAGCAATTGTACAATGCGATTAATGAGTTAGGTTTTGATGCCCCAACACCAATTCAATCAGAAGCATATAAAGTAGTCCTTTCAGGAAAGGATATCGTTGGTGTTGCACAAACGGGAACAGGGAAGACCTTGGCGTATATGATGCCAATATTGCAAAATTTGAAATTCTCAAATCAAATACACCCAAGGGTGATGATTCTAGTGCCAACTAGAGAACTCGTTATTCAAGTAGTAGATAGAATTGAAGAATTCTCAAAGTATATGAATATTCGTGTTCTGGGAGTGTTTGGTGGTCGAAATATTAATACGCAGTCTCAGCAGGTTTTACAAGGAACAGATATTATTGTTGCTACTCCAGGACGTTTGTATGATCTAGTGTTAGGCAATTCACTTCAACTGAAAAGTGTAAAGCAATTGGTAATTGATGAAGTTGATGTTATGCTAGACCTTGGATTTAAACGACAGATCTCAAATATTTTCGAATTATTACCTGAAAAACGTCAAAATATTATGTTTTCGGCAACAATGACGGATGATGTAGCTCAATTAATAGACGATTCTTTTATTGTACCTCAAAAAATAGCGATTGCTCTTAGTGGAACTCCACTTGAAAATATTAGTCAATTGTGTTATAAAGTAGAAAACTTTTACACAAAAGTTAACCTATTGATTCACTTACTAAGCGATCAACCTATTTATCAAAAAGTACTTGTCTTTGCTCAGAATAAAAAAAGTGCTGATAAAATTTTTGAGGCTTTATCTACAAAGTTTATTGATACTGTCGGAGTTATTCACTCAAATAAGTCACAAAATTTTAGAATTAGATCAATTGAAGATTTTGATAATGATGTCAATAGAATCTTAGTTGCTACTGATATTATGGCGCGTGGAATTGATCTTTCAAAAATTTCACACGTTATAAATTTTGATGTTCCTAATTTCCCTGAAAATTATATGCACCGTATAGGTCGTACTGGAAGGGCAGAAAAGAAAGGAAATTCACTCTTGTTTTACACAAAGAAAGAAGAAGCGGATAAAAAGTCTATAGAACTATTAATGGGAATGGAAATTTCTGAAGAGAGTTTTCCTCAAGAAGTGGAGATTTCGAAGGAATTGACAGCTGATGAACGTCCACTTGACGAGTTAGGTAAAAGCAGCCAGAATCGAAACGATAAGTTTGATCAAAGAGATTCAGGTGCATTTCATGAGAAAAAGGAAAAAAATCAAAAGACAAATCTAGGAGGTTCGTACAAACGAGAAATCAGTAAGAAGTATAAGAAATCAAAAACGAGAGGGGATAAAACGTATCACAAACGCCAAAAGAGAGGCTAATTTTGATGAAATACTTACTAGTTATTAACTCGCTGAAAAGAGAACAATAGATAAAAGAACAGCTATAAGACAAAATTATACTTTAATTTTAATGTATGGGGAAGTTAATTGGAATTGCTACAAGAACAGAAAAGCGAGCACAAATGGATGTTCATTCATCAAAGGCAGTTAGCTTCAATCAAGGAGTTGGATCAGATTTCCGAGGTAGGAATAAAGGTAAGCGACAGGTTACCGTAATGTCCATTGAAGCTTGGGAGAAAGTTTGTGAAGAAATAGGAAAAAATATAGAATGGACGACTAGACGCGCAAACCTTTTAGTTGAAGGTGTCGAATTAGAGAAAACTGAAGGAGGAATCATCAGCATAGGAGAAGCCCAACTAGAAATAACCGGAGAATTGGATCCCTGCAATCGAATGGATGAACAATTTCCAGGATTAACGAAGGTATTAACGCCATTTTGGAGAGGAGGAGTTACTTGTAGGGTTATAAGTGAGGGTGATATTAATGTAGGAGATGAAGTGCAATTAATCACTACATAATGTATTTAAATTCAAGTATAATTTTGGCTCAAAAATTGATTATCTTCGCAACATGAAGTCAGCCCTTATATTTTTCATTGCAATCACAACACTAACATTATCAGCACAAAATGTTATTCCTGTAGTCGATTTCAACGGGTTTTTCAAAAATTTTAAGAACGGCTTTTTTCAACAAATTGAATTTCAGAGAATCGAAGAGTTCAAGGCAGGAGATAATTTAGTCGCTTATGTAGATTTTAGAGGAAATTTACGCGTGTATGACGGTACAAAAGGGATGAATGTCGCAAATCTTAAGGTGGAATATAGGGTTTCGGATAACTTAATGACCTGGAGGATTGGTCGCACACTTAATATGTGGGACAGCGGAGTTACTCAAACACTTTCCTACGATGTGCGTAATTATTGGGTGAAAGATGAGATAATTGTTTTTGAAGATATGCGCTATGGTAATGTAAATGTCTATTACAAAGGCAAAGTCAAAACGTTATACACTTCAATTGGAGATCTGGAATCTCCTGATTTTATTGGTGAAAATATTGTTGCGTTTAGAGATAACGGCAATTTCAATAAAGTTTTTTGGAATGGCAGAATATATGATTTAGATGTTTGGCATGAACCTTTTAAATTTGAAGGAGGAACAGATATTCTAGCGTTTAATGATCCAATAAACGGAACGTTTGCTGTTTTTGAGAATGGAAACTTTCTGGATGTAGAAGATTTCCATGTTAATGATTATAAAAGTGGTAGGGGATTTGTCGTTTATGAGAATAGAAATGAAAATTTAATGTTCTATGCAAATGGCAAACAAAAGCAATTGACAAATTTTGGAGCAACAAAATGGGAAGTGAAAGATGATATTGTAGTTTGGAGTGAGAATAATTTTACGTACGCATATATAGATGGACAAAAGCACGAAATCGCAAGATATATTCCAGAGAATTATGTCTTAAAAAATGGCGTTGTTGCTTTTAGAAATCTAATGGGGGGTGTTAGCGCATTGATTGATGGACGTGTCGTGGTAATAACTAATCAAATGAACTCCGAATATGAAATTTATGGAAATTCAATTTTAGTGAGCCTTTTTAATAATTCTTTTATTGTCTATTCTAACGGTAAAAAGTATACACTATAGATTTTTTTCTCTTAAATAATTTTCATAAATCATTTAAAGTTAAAAGCTTGAATCCTCGAATTCTTCGTGTATCTTTGTTTACTAAATTTCAAATATATAATGGCATGAATAATTGGTTTACAGTAAAAGTTAAGTATACGAAGCAACTGGACGATGGAGGTTTTAAGCGTGTTTCGGAGCCTTATTTATTGGCAGCAATGACGTTTACTGACGCTGAAGCAAGAATTTACGAAGAGTTGGGGAGTATTATTCGTGGCGAATTTGTTGTTAATGGCATAGCTAGGACAGAAATACATGATATTTTTTCTTACGATGATTCTGATGTTTGGTATAAGTGTAAAATCTCCTATGAAAATTTTGATGTTGATTCCGAGAAGGGGAAAAAAGTATCTCAAAACTTCTTGGTTTCTGCCGAATCTGTAAAACAAGCTTACGAAAGAATTACAGAAAGCCTTAAAGGTATGATGGTTGATTTTAATATAATGTCAATTATCGTTTCGCCAATTGTCGAAATATTCCCGTACAATGAAGAAATGGACAAAGAAATTTCTCGAAAACCCATTGAAGATTCAGATGTTGTTGATGAAGAAACAGGAGCTGTCTATTCTGCAGCCGGTTCTGAAGTTGATGATAAAGAATCAGAAGAGTAAATGTAAATACGATTAATGAGTCTAGAAGAACTGAAAAATTATTTAAATTCTATCAGGAGAGATTTTGCAGATCGACCGCTGAATGAAGACTCAGTGAAAAATAATCCATTCGATCAGTATGCTGTTTGGTTTGATGAAGCAGTTAACTCACAACTTTTGGACCCCTACGCAATGTGCTTGTCGACAGTAAATAAAGAGGGTAAACCTTCTTCTAGAATTGTTTACATGCGTGATATTATTAATAATTCTTTTGTGTTCTATACCAATTATAATAGTCAGAAAGCCGAAGATTTGGCAAATAACCCTTTTGCAGCATTAAATATTCATTGGTCAGAATTGGACCGACAGATTCGTATAGAAGGTTGTGTTGAAAAAGTGAACCCGGAAATTTCAGATGCTTATTTTGAAGCTCGTCCGAAAGAAAGCAAAATTGGGGCATGGGCTTCAAAACAAAGTGATTTGATTGAGAGTCGTGATGAGCTAATTGCTAAAGTTGATTTTTTCTCTTATAAATTTAAGAATATTGATGATATTCCGAGGCCTGAGTTCTGGGGAGGCTATCAATTAATTCCAAATCGTATTGAATTTTGGCAAGGACGACCGTCTCGCCTACATGATAGGATTGTTTTTGTAAAAGAGGGCGACAATTGGATGTTAAAACGTCTAAATCCATAGCCATGATCGAGGAAATTCCTGAGGTTTATCAATTGTCAAATGGTGTTCGTGTTGTTTATCAAAAAAGCCAAAGTTTCGTTGCTCACATGGGTGTATTTATTCAGGCTGGCTCCAGGTATGAAGGAGAAAATGAAGAGGGATTAGCTCATTTTTTAGAGCATTGTATTTTTAAAGGAACAAAAAATCGAGCGGCAATTGATATTTTTTCAGATTTGGATTCAGTTGGAGGTGAGCTAAATGCGTACACTACCAAAGAGGAAATATGCATTCATGCTTCATTTAGAAACAATCATTTTTCTATAGCCAGTGAGCTTCTCAATGATATTGTTCAGTTTGCATCTTTTCCTATAGAAGAGGTGGAGAAAGAAAAAGAAGTTGTTCTTGATGAAATTATATCATACTTAGACAGTCCATCTGAACGAATTTTTGATGAATTCGAGAGCCATATGTTTAAAGGAGAAACACTCGGACTGAATACGCTTGGAACAAAAGAATCAGTAAGTTCTTTTACAAGACAAGATCTTTCTAATTACAAAGAGAAATATTTTGTTGCAGAAAATGTCGTCATTTCGTTCGTTGGAAGTATTTCAAAATCTGATTTCACAAAACAATTGGAGGAGAATTTTGGACTGATGGAACAGAAAACAGTTATTTTGCCAAAATCACCTTTGCTCGAATTTCAAAAGTTTAGCATTGTAGAGAAAAAAGCAAATTTTCAAACTCATACATTGATTGGAGGACGAGCTCCGTCTTATTATGACGATAGTCGACGTTCTATGACTTTATTGACAAATGTTCTCGGTGGTCCAGCGTTAAATTCTCGATTGATACTTTCTGTTCGAGAAAAATACGGCTATGCCTATAGTATTGAAGCCAATTATACAAGTTATTCTGATGCTGGATTCTGGAGTATATACATGGGGACAGATAAGAAATACCTCAAAAAAGCCAAAGATCTAATTTATAAAGAATTGGAGTTGATCAGGAGCAAAGGCTTAACGAAAAATGAACTTTTACAGGCAAAAGAACAATTAAAAGGCCACATTGCTCTATCTCTTGATGGTAATTTAGAGATGATGTTTAGTTTAGCTAAGTCTGTTATTGTTCATGGGCGTGTAGACTCTATGAAAGAGGTCTATACTCAAATCGATGAAATTTCTTTAGCGGAATTAAAGGAGGTTGCAACCGCGTGCTACAACGTGAGTGAATTATCATCTTTGGTTTATCAATATTGATAAATCAATTTGTCTTCAATCATTATTTTAGTTTTTATTGAAACACTCTGTTCGAGCGCTAAATACTTTATTTATTTAAGAATTACTTAAAAAAAAGGGGGGTGTTGATAACTAAAGTGTACTTTATAATAGTTTACCCCCATTAAAATTGTATTTTTGATAAAAAAAATAGAAAATTATGGCAAATACACGAATGCAAGCTAATTATGATGTTTTACATCGAGTTCCTAAACCAATTGATTTTAACGGGAAAGTTTCTGAAGTATTTGGAGAGAATGTTTTTCATTCAGAAGTGATGCGAGAGTTTTTGCCAAGTCAAGCATTTAAATCAATGATGAAAGCCATTGAGAGTGGAGATCGTTTGGATAGAAATATTGCCGATCAGGTAGCGTCAGCAATGAAAGATTGGTCATTGTCAAAAGGGGCGACTCATTACACGCATTGGTTCCAGCCATTGACAGGGTCAACAGCAGAAAAACATGATGCATTTTTCAAACCAGTAGGGCCAGGAAAAGCAATTGAACAATTTGATGGAGATTTACTCATTCAGCAAGAGCCAGATGCTTCTTCTTTTCCGAATGGAGGAATTAGAAACACCTTTGAAGCCAGAGGTTACACTGCTTGGGACCCATCTTCACCGGCATTTGTGATTGATAAGACATTGTGTATTCCGACAATTTTTATTGCGTATACAGGAGAGGCTCTTGATTATAAAATGCCGTTGCTGAAAGCACTCCATGTAATGGATAAAGCAGCCGTAGATGTATGTAAATATTTTGATAAAAGTGTTGATAAAGTTCAATCAACGTTAGGGTGGGAGCAAGAGTATTTCTTGGTTGATAAAGCTTTGTACAATGCAAGACCTGATTTAGTTATGACAGGAAGGGCATTGTTTGGACATACTTCAGCTAAAGGGCAACAACTGGACGATCACTATTTTGGTTCAATTTCAGAGCGAGTTACTGAGTTTATGCGTGATTTTGAAATGGAATCTATTCGTTTAGGAATTCCCGTCACAACACGACACAATGAGGTAGCACCAAATCAGTTTGAGTGTGCGCCAATTTTTGAAGAATGTAATTTAGCGAATGATCATAATTTATTATTGATGGATATTCTTGAAAAGGTATCAAGAAAACACAATTTTAGAATATTGTTACATGAAAAGCCTTTTGCAGGGGTTAATGGTTCAGGAAAGCATAATAATTGGTCACTCAGCACGAACACAGGCGTTAATTTATTAGCTCCAGGAAAGAATCCAAAATCGAACCTTCAATTCTTGACATTTTTTGTAAATACTATAAAAGCGATTCATGACAACGCAGATTTATTGAGAGCAGCTATTGCAGGTGCAGGAAATGATCATAGATTAGGAGCAAATGAAGCTCCTCCGGCCATTATTTCGGCTTTTATTGGCTCGCAGTTAACAGATTTACTTAACAAAATCGAGCAAAATGTTAAAGCAGGTAAAATGACTCCTGAGGATAAGACAGAATTGAAGATGAATATTGGTAAAATCCCTCAAATTCTTCTTGATAACACAGATAGAAACAGAACATCACCCTTTGCGTTCACGGGTAATAAATTTGAATTCAGAGCTGTTGGTTCTTCTGCAAACTGTGCATCTGCTATGATTGTTTTAAATACAATTATCGCAAAGCAACTTATCGTATTTAAAAAGAATGTCGATGCAAGAATCGGTAAAGGAGATGGGAAAGATGAAGCTATTTTGAAAGAGATGCAGAAAATGATCAAAGAGTCAAAGAAAATTCGATTTGAAGGAAATGGATATGGTGAAGAATGGGTGAAAGAAGCTGCAAAAAGAGGTTTATCGAACTTGAAAGATACACCACGCGCATTGCAAGTATGGGGTAATAAGGGAGTTTCTGAATTATTTGATGAAATGGGAGTTTTAACACCTATTGAGTTGAAAGCTCGACAAGAAATTGAATTTGAAAATTACATTCACAAAATTCAAATCGAGGCGCGAGTAATAGGAGATATGGTTCATAATTTCATTATCCCTCCTGTTGTTGATTATCAAAATAAATTAATCAAGAATGTAAAAGGACTGATGGAAATCATGGGAGCCAAAGAAGGTAAAAAGAATGCAGCCGCTCAAATGGAAATCATTGAAAATCTTTCAAAACATTTGTCGGAAATGAAAGCATTGACTAATAAAATGCTTGTTTCTAGAAAAAACGCGAACAAAATCACTGATTTCGAAAAGAAATCAATTGCGTATTGTGATACTGTACGAGTTTTATTTGATGAAATTAAATACCATGTAGATAAGTTAGAGTTGCTCGTTGATGATGAAGAATGGAGAATCCCTAAATT
>CAJQQA010000015.1 GCA_905480355.1 uncultured Flavobacteriales bacterium
AAAGTCAAAGTCAGAAAACTGAGCATAATTCAATCCTCCACCCCAAGGTAAAGAGAGGTTTTCCCCACCTATATTTACAGGAATATTTGGATCGTATTGAAAACCAAATTGTCCCAGTATATTGAAATTTAAAAAGCAAAGACAGGATAAGATAAGTAATTTAAACATAATTTATAGACTTAATTATAAGACGATTCTCAACAAAGATTAGTTGGTTTATTAAAATTTGTTCCCATATTGTTAATTCAAGTTAAAACTCAAATATAGATGAAATGAATTTAAAAACCATGCGTTTAAATGTAAATCAAAAACAAATTCTATGAAAGAGCTATTCCAAAATGTATTTTTCAAAATGGGTATGATAGTTATCCTTATTTTACTCTTATTAATTCCTGCAGTTATGGTGCAGGGCTTAATTCATGAAAGAATGAGTAGGCAGGACGAGGCTGTATTTGAAGTTAGCTCGAAACATGCTGGACAACAATCAATAATGGGCCCCGTATTAACAATACCCTTTGATAAAGTTCGTCAATTGAAGAGAGAGAATGGAACGTATAAATCCGTTAAAGACCGCCATTACTTCCATATTCTACCTGAAGATTTAACAATTGATGGGAGCATAAAACCCGAGAAAAGAAAACGGGGAATTTTCGAAGTCGTGGTTTATGGATCAAAGTTGAAAGTAAATGGATCATTTAATAACTATAATTTTGATGATTATGGCTTGTCTGCAGAAAACTTATTACTCGACAAAGCTTTTTTTACTATAGGAATTAGTGATTTAAAAGGTGTTCGGGATCAAGTGAAAATTAAAATTAATGACTCCACAATAATGTCTAATCCGGGAGTCATCTCCAATGATTTCGTTGCTTCGGGTTTACATATTCGTTACCCATTATCTGATCTACCAGGGAATTTGGAGTTTAATTTTGATCTTTCATTGAATGGGTCAGAAAGTATTATGTTTACGCCAATTGGTAAGGTCACAAATGTAACTCTTATTTCGCCATGGGTTGATCCAAGTTTTGATGGTTCTTTTCTTCCTAAAAAGAGAAAAATAGATAAAAATGGATTCAAAGCCAACTGGAAAGTATTGCATCTGAATAGAAATTATCCTCAATCTTGGGTAAATAGTCAGCATCATGCTTCTGAATCAGAATTTGGTGTTAATTTGAAACTACCTGTTGATGTCTATCAGAAATCAATGAGGGTTGCTAAATATGCCATTCTGTTTATTGTGTTGACGTATTTGGTGTTCTTCTTTGTTGAACTATTGAATAGAATACTGATTCACCCTATTCAATATATTTTAGTTGGAATAGCTCTTGTGCTTTTCTATTTATTGATGTTGGCATTTAGCGAGCAAATGTATTTCGACCTTGCTTATGTATTAGCGGCTACGATGACTATTTCATTGGTACTGTTTTATTGTAAATCAATATTAAAATCATGGGCCTTAGCCGGAATGACTGCAACAATTTTAGCAATTCTCTATAGCTTTATATTCATCATTATTCAAATGCAAGATTTAGCTCTTCTGTTTGGTAGTTTAGGAATATTCTTAATACTAGGAGTGACAATGTATTTCTCAAGAAAAATTGATTGGTTTAGTTTGGGAGAATCTGACAAGAAAGAGCTGAAAAATTAATTAGACATTAATCAATAGCCACTATCAAACTAGGTAGTGGCTTATTTGTGTTCAAAAATAGTTGCATTAGGTTTACGTACTTTTTTAAGAAACTGTGTTGTGTCATCTTTATCTCGATAACCTATAGGACAGACAAGTACTGGGGAGAATTGATTGTCATCAATACTTAAGATCTCACTGTATGCTTTAGGATCAAAGCCTTCCATTGGAGTAGAATCTATTCTTAGATTAGCGCATGTATGCATTAATTGTCCAAGTGCAATATAGGCTTGTTTTGTGTTCCATGTAAAGACTTCTTCATTAGACATAGCAGCGATAATGGTTTTCATGTAGTTGCCATATCCAAGCAGTTTGTCTATGGAAGAATTTTGGGTATCAGCTGTATTTTGAATGTGTTCGTCAATTTGAGAGTCTCCCATTTTTTTTGCAGCGCACAAAACTATCAAATGAGAAGCTTCGCCTACTTGAGCTTGTCCATAAGAAGCAGGGACAAGTTGGCGAAGTATGTTCTTCGATTGAATAATGATGAACTTTAATGGTTGTAATCCATAAGAAGAGGGAACCAGTCTCAATGATTCTTTTATGATATCGAGGTCCTTTTCAGAAACTGATTTTGTTGAATCAAACTTCTTTGCAGCATACCGCCAATTTAGATCTTCAATTATTTTATGCATACGAATCTTTTAAAGGACGTCTAAACTATCCAATATTTCTTGAGTGAGTGTAGGAGGGAAGTTCCCATTCTTAACCTCCTGCATTATATAATCCGCTGTCTTAGTAGCATTTTCTTTTGAAGAAAAACTATGAATACCTTGAATAACGGGAATGTGAATTTGATTAATTAGCATTGTTGACCCTTCAAAAATTTGATAACCCCAACCTTCATTTTCAGTAAAAACAATTTTGTATGAGATAGTTTTTACTGCATCATTAGTTTCAACAGAATTTTTGATTTTTGACGTCGACTGATTTGTTGTTTCTTCAGTAGAGCAGGATAAAAAAATGAAAAGAATCGGAAATATAAATTTAGCCATTATAGAATAATAAATTTGGACTGATAAACAGATCCTTGGTCTTTATGCCTCAAAGAAATGAAATAATTACCACTCGACAAATTATTTTTATGGACAATAAATTCTTCCGATGTTTTTTCAACTTGCACTTGATCTGTAATATTTTCACCCAAACACGAAAATATTTCGACTTTTAAGCCAGTTGTGTTCACTTTTATTTTAAAAAACGAGCGCACTGGATTTGGGTAGATTTCAATTGTTGAAAAGTCATTTACTTCTTCAATATTAACTATTCTTCTGTAGGCATAGAGATCATCTAAAAACTCTCCATTATATCCAGACCCAACGAAAGCAACATCTTGAATCACAAATGCGATGGCTTCTGTTCTTCCTACTCCCAAAAAATCAGCTCTTTGAATCCAACTATTAGTGAAGTAGTTATATTCCCATAAGTCCTTTGTATAATTTGAATTAATATCTTCTCCTGCGCAAATAAAACCTTGAGGAAAAATACCCCATGCTGCTGCACCTCTTCTTTCCGTACCAGGAAAACTCGCTTTTTGTACCCAGAGATCAGTTGTCGAATTGTACTGCCAAAAATCATTTCTTACTACTCCATCATCACCTGTACCAATATAACCTTGACCACCTATATTAAATCCGACGGCATCCTTACGTGCAGTTCCTTGAAAGTCAGAAACCTGCGTCCAAGCGTTAGTTGATTTATTGTATTTATACATGTCTTTTTTAAAGCCCGATGCATCTTGACCTGTACCAACATAACCTTCGTCGTTAATCGTAAAAGCAACGGCGGAACGTCTTGGAGAACCAATGAAATCAGCTTTTTGAGTCCAAGCTCCAGTTGCTAAATCAAATTCCCATAAATCTTTAAAAAATGGATTTGTTTCTCCTTGTCCGAGGCAAACATACCCTTGATTTTGTATTGAAAACGCACAAGCAGAGCCACGACTGAGACCACTACCATTAATTCCTCCCATGGAGACTTCATCGTCCCAATCATCTTGCCAAAAGGTGTATGAATACATTTTCCTACGAAAACCAGAATCGTCTAACCCTGAAACTGTAAATCCTTCTCCATTAAGCACAAAACTGACAGCAACTGATCTAGGGGCACCATTAATGGAGTCTTTAATTACCCACTGATCTTGAGAGAATGCAGTTAAGTTTAATGCAAGAAAAATAAATAATACTAAAATTTTCATATTAATGTTTAATGAATTTTTCACTTGAAACAATTTGATTGTTTTTTGTCATAGCAATTAACAAGTATGATCCAGGAGCAAGAGTTGAAACGTCAATTTTATGTTCAAATTTGGATGTAAAAATCAATTCTCCGGTAAAAGAGTGAATTTCTATTTGCTCAATTATATCAGAAGAAGTTTCTATTCGTAAATTACCAACAACGGGATTAGGATAGACTTTAATGTTAGCTGACAGCTCTTGTAAACCGAGAACAGTAGAAGGGTAATACTTATAAAAAGATGATTTTTTACCCGAATAGCCTTTTCCAGTCCCTACATAGCCTACGTCATCAATACTGAATCCAACAGCATATTTTCTTTGAGATCCACCATAATCTGATTTTACTAACCATTCATCGTTAAAAGGATTATATTCCCATAAATCATCAAGTAACCCACCATTTACTCCCATACATACATAACCTCTCGATCCAATGGAGAATGTGGCAGATCCAGCGCGAGCGCTACTTGGAAGTGAAGCTTTAGCACTCCATTGATTGGTTGAGGCATTGAATTCCCAAATATCATTTCGATATAAGTCTTGATCTGTACCAAGTCCAACATAAGCTTTGAAGCCAATAGTAAAACTAGACAGCTGGTATCGATTTCCTCCTGGGAAGTTTGCTAATTGTGCCCATTGATTAATGGAAGGCTTATATTCCCAAAGCTGATTAGAATAATTGTTTGGTCCCATTTTACCACCACAAATGTAGCCTTTAGAATCGATAGAAAACCCTGTTGAAAAATAGGTTCCAGAGCCGTTTCCTCCAGGGAAATTTGCTTTTTGAACCCATGTATTAAAAATGGAATTGTATTCCCAAAAATCGTTTAAAACAGTAGCACCAGCATCACTTGAGTTAACAGTATTAATTCCAGTTCCAACATAACCTGAAGTCCCAATTGAAAAAGCAATTGCATTTCTTCGAACAGCCCCTGGTAAATCAGCAATTTGAGTCCAAACGCTGTTCGTAGGATTAAATTTCCAAAAATCACGGTGAACAACTTCTGCAGTGTCAATTCCAGTTCCGATATATCCAAAACCATTTATTGAAAAACCAACAGCCCGTTCTCGTTTCAAGCCTTCACCAATGAAAGTTGAGCCGAAATCAGTAGTTTTCTCCCAATAATTCTCAGTCTGTCCAAAACAGCCAAACTTAAACATACTCAAGAACATTAATATTATTAGTAAACGAGAAGTCATTAGCGAAAAATAAATTTATTGGAATGAATTAATTGATCGTCGACCATTACGTTGTAATAATATATTCCCGCCGATAAATTGTCGCGGTACAAAGTAGTTTTGGAATTCGATAACTTCAAAGTCCGAATTAAATCTCCATTCATAGAGTAAATAGTTATTCCACCATTCTCATATTCTCCTGAT
>CAJQQA010000016.1 GCA_905480355.1 uncultured Flavobacteriales bacterium
AGTATGGATGGCTTAATTGACCAAGCCAAATCAAGAATTTGGAACATTGTAAATGAAGTAAGCACATTAACTTACCAAGGACAAACGCCAAATCTAGAAATCGCAATTTATCAATATGGAAATGACGGCCTTGAAAGTTCCCAAAACTACATTCAACAAGTAGTAAATTTGACGAGTGACTTGGATTTAATTTCTCAGCGATTGTTTGGACTTCTAACTAATGGAGGCTCTGAGTTTTGCGGCGCCGTTATTGGAAAGTCTCTAAGTGATTTAAATTGGTCAAGTGACCCAACTGATTTAAAAATGATCTATATCGCTGGAAATGAAAGCTTCAAGCAAGGCCCAATAGACTTTAAGAAAGAATGTAAAAAAGCAGCGGATAGAGGGATTTTTATCAATACAATTTTCTGTGGTGATTATAATCAAGGAGTTAATTTATTTTGGAAAGAAGGAGCTACTTGTAGTAAAGGCGATTACTTTAATATTGACTCAGATCGTAAAGTAGTGCAAATTGATACGCCATATGACCAGGAAATCATGCACTATAATGATTCATTGAATGGGACTTATTATGGGTACGGAGCACTTGGTGGCATGAAAAAAGCAGCTCAAGCAAGAGAAGATGGAAATGCCATGAGTGAATCTATCAATGTAGCTGCTGATAGAGCTTCTGTAAAATCAAAGACTGTTTATTCCAACTCTTCATGGGACATTATAGATGCCGTAGAAAAAGGTGATATTAATATAAATGAATTGTCAGAAGAGGAATTACCGAAAGAGTTTAAAGGAAAAACCAACAAAGAGAAAGAGGTAATTCTTGAACAGAAAAAAACGGAGCGTTTGTTATATCAGAAAAAAATTAGTGATTTATCAAAGAAACGTGGCAAATACATCCAAGAAGAAAAAGACAAAATCGCTTCTCAAAGCGGTGAAAAAGTTGATGATTTTGGATCATCTATCAACAGAAGTATACTTGAAAAAGCTAAAGTAAATGGATTTGAAAAAAAATAGTTAATCACTAATCACGTTAATTACAAACCAGTTGTATTGGATTACTTTCCAACATTGCTGGTTTTTTTTGTTTAAAAATGTCCGGTTTAGTCAAATTTTGTAGCTTAACATCATGGAATTAACCTTATCGTCTAAAATTGACTACATAGCAAATTTGAAATTTCATCACATTACGCTGACTGAAGAAACCCTTCAAAAATTTTGGACAGACAATGATAATGGATCACTATACAATCAGCGCTTTGCAATTACGTTGGAAAATGGAATCACTTGGAAATGTGGATCAATGGTTCTAGGTAATAGTCAAGCTTATATCACAATTTCAAAGGTAAGAATGAAGGGGATTAAGGCTGAAAGAGGTGATACAATCGAATTTACACTAATCAGGGACTTCTCTAAGTATGGTTTTGATGTACCTGTGGAGTTTGAAGAAGTTCTAAATCAAGATGAACATGCGCGTAATCGATTTGAAGCTTTAACTATGGGGACACAGCGGGCAACAATTTATCTTGTTCTTCAATTGAAAAGCAGCCAAAAACGCATCGACAAGAGCTTGTTGTTAATGAACAACATTAAACGAGCTCCAGAAAAAATTACAATGCGTCATATTCTCGGAAAGGATTTAGATTAATTTATTCGTCTTATTAAATTGAATAATTGTAATTTTATATTCGACTAATAAACGTATCCATGAAGAATCTTGCTTTCATATTTTCATTTTTTTTGTGCCTTGCTTTTTCTAACAAGGGTTTTTCTCAGCAATTTAACAGACCTGTTCCTTCTGATTTATTTCAATATGAATATGCCGATCAAGGCTTTAATGGTGAAGGATATTTTTTTGCGACTCCTTTTAAGTTAAACGTGGTGCCTGGGGACCTAAATTATGTGAATCCATATGCTACTATTTATGATTCTGATGGGTATCTCGCTTGGTACACGCATCCTGATGTCAGTAATTTTGGAGATTTTAAGTATTACCCAAATACTGATTTATTCTCCTATTCAATTAAGATTGATGGCGGAATTTCATTTATAATATTGGATGGAAACTTAAATCAAATAGATACTTTAAACACAGTTATTGCTGACGAAGATGCGCACGATTTACAACAAGCCGAGAATGGTAATTGGTTGCTTTCAACTCGAACCTCTAATATCGTTGATCTATCAGCATTTGTTTTTGATGGGACTCAAGGAAGTGTCACTACAAATATTAGAGGTTATGGAGTTCAAGAATTTGATGCAGCGGGGAACCTTGTTTTTGAATGGAATAGCAATGATCATATCTCACCTGCTGAAACTTATGATGAATATGGCTACAATGCGAACGATTTCGACTATTGTCATGGAAATGCCATTGATGAAGATTCAGATGGCAACTTGCTTTTTTCCATGCGACATACGAATGCCATATACAAAGTAGATAGAATTACTGGTGAGATTATTTGGATACTTGGTGGAAGGTCTTCTTCTTTCACATTTCCTAATGATGCAGGCTTCAGCGCTCAACATGATATTCGAAAACTACCGAATGGAAATTACTCTCTTTTTGACAACTCGAATATGGGAAGCATGCCTAGAAAATCAAGAGGTGTTGAATACCAATTGGACACTGTAAACTGGACGGCAACTAAAATTGATGAAGTTATTCATCCTCTTGAATCTTATCATAGAGCGATGGGGAATTTCTCAAAAACTCCAGATAACCTAAAAGTAATGGGATATGGTTTCTCAAGACGTCCAGCACCTACAGCAACTATTTTTGATGATGCTAATAACATCCTTTCTGAATTTATTTTTGAAGATTCAGTTATGAGTTACAGGTTTCACTATTCTAATCTTCCTAATTTCATCCAGCCAGACATCTCGTGTGTTGAATCATCTGGAGGATACGAATTGACCGCTCCTCCTGCTGCATCTTACGAATGGTCGACAGGTGAAACTACGCAAACTATTACATTAACGAACATTGGAACGTATCAAGTTTGGATGCCATACGGAGATGGCTTTATTGGGTCCATTCCGTTTGTTGTAAACGACCTTCAAAATCCTTGTGGTAATGTTGGCATAGAAGATTTAAAGCTAGCAGATGATAACGGTAATTATATTCTTTATGATTTGTTAGGTAGAAAAGTGAAACATCCCGTTTTAAACCAAATATACCTGCAAGTTTGGGAATCTGGGAGAACGAATAAAATAATGATTACGAAGTAAGTTGAACTGATTTAAAGTAAGTTCAATATTTACATTTACAGAAATACAGCCGAATAAAATTCAATTCTCTATTTTGTATTTTGGTTTTTCGAGAGCTTTGTAGAAACAATGATTCCCATTATTGTAAACGCAACAAAAAATAGAAAACCTACACCAAATGTAGAGTGATTCGCGGTAATTATGTCCATCGCTTCGCTACGAACCTCTAAATCTGAAAGTTGTGAAGAAATCACCCCTTCTAAACCCAAGAAACTCATAAACAATGCTACGACAAACACATCAGCCATAGACCATTTCCCCGACTTAAAAGCGAAAAAATGAATAAATCTATTCGTTGATTTATTCTCATTAAATACTACTACAAGCGTTGAAACAATTTTGA
>CAJQQA010000017.1 GCA_905480355.1 uncultured Flavobacteriales bacterium
TTCATATCAGAAAGGTGCTTGGACTCTTCACATGCTTCACAATAAATTAGGAAATGATACCTTCTGGAAAGGTATTCGACTATTTTACTTCACATATAAGTACTCTAACGCATCCAGTAATGATTTTATTAGAATTATGGAAGAAGTGTCTGATGAAAAATTAAATCCCTTTTTTAATCAGTGGCTTAGAAAAAGTGAAATCCCTATTGTATTAGTTAATAAAAAGAAAGTAAGAAAGGGTACACTAATTAGACTTGAACTCAAGCAAGGATATAACTCATTCACATTCCCTCTAGAAGTCCAGATTAACAATGCTGATAAAATAGAAAAGCAAGTCCTTAATTTTAATTATAGAACAACATTATTTGAAATTTTTATACCTGCGGGAGCAACATATAGTCTAGACCCAGATGTTAAGCTACTTTTCGAGCAAATAGAAACTAAAGACAACGTTTGGAAATAAAAAAAAATAGTACATTTATAGTAAATCTAAAAAACATGCAAAACGCTCCTCTTTACCTTATTCCGTTTGATTTTTCAGAAGTATCATTGAGTGCTTTAAAACTTGGCATAGATCTAGCCGAAGCGAACAATGGTAATGTGATGCTATTGCATATAGCATCAAAGCAATCTGAGAAGAAAGAGTTGAAGAAAAAAATTAAGGCAATTGTATCTGAACAGACAAAAGATCATCAAAAATTAATAGATACGCGTGTTTTAGTTGGAGATTTATATGAAGACATTGCCAAGGCAGGAGAATTACTTGATGCTTCATTAATTGTAATGGGTACACATGGAGCGCATGGTTTTCAAAAAATATTTGGTAGCCATGCTGTTAAAATGATCAGCCATTCTTCTACTCCATTTTTAATTACAAAAGGAAAGAAAACAGTAGAAAAAATAAAAACAATAGTACTCCCTTTTTCTTTTGAAAAGAAAACGATTCAAGTTATTAATTTCGCTGCAAAAATCGCGAAAAAATTTAGCGCTACAATACACTTAGTAGGCTGCCACGACAAAGATGAATGGTTAGAAAAGCACATGAAAAACAACCAAAAGATTGTGAGAGGTCATCTTGAAACAAATGGTGTGAATCATGTAATTGCAAACATTTCAATTGGTTCGAATTTTGAAAAAGAACTAATGAAATATGCTGAATCTGTTGATGCTGACTTAATGGCCGCTGGCTATTATCAAGATGGAATAATCACCAATCCTAACTCATTTATACAGTCAATGATTGAAAATGACTTAAATTTACCTCTATTAACTGTAAATGCTGAGGAGTTAAATCTTTCTAAGGGGAATATTGTCACTTCTTTATAATGGCTTGAACGCCAAAAGCAAGAGGTAACATATCAACGGCGGAATTAAATACAATGGTTGCGTCATTTTGACTGATTAAAATAATTCTATACTCTTTCTTCTGACGCACTTCAGTTTCAACCATAACTTGTCTGCATGCTCCACAAGGCGAAAGAATCGTATCTACTGGAACTAAATCACCTTTTGCAACAATACATAAAGTCTCAACAGACGTTTCAGGTAAATTAGCACCAGCGTAAAAAAGTGCTACACGCTCGGCGCAAAGTCCTGAAGGGTAGGCAATGTTTTCTTGATTGCTTCCTTTTATTATTTCACCATTGGACATGAGTAGAGCTGCTCCAACGTTAAACTTACTGTAGGGTGCATATGCAGTATGCATAACTTCATTAGCAGCAGCAACTAGCTTCTGATCAACACTTGCCAATTCATTCCAGTGTTTGAACTGCGTATACTTTATTGAGAATTCTTTCTCCATAATTTTCATTTTCTATTAAAGTAGACGTAATTTCAACAATTAGGTTACTTTTCGGTACAACAATAATAAAAGAAGCTACCTTGTTAAGTTCTCAGAAACTCCGTAACTTTGACGGCAATGAATCAATTCAAAAAGGTAGCATTTTATACACTTGGGTGTAAACTTAATTTTTCTGAAACGTCAACAATAAGTCGTTCATTTGAAGATGCTGGATATGGGAAGGTGAACTTCGATGATACACCAGACATTTTTGTCATCAATACATGCTCAGTTACTGAAAATGCTGATAAAAAATGTCGCCAATTAGTAAAAAAAGCTAAAAAAATAAATCCTCATTCTTTTATCGCAATAATAGGATGTTTTGCTCAACTAAAACCTAAAGAAATTGGTTCTATACCAGGTGTTAATATTGTTTTAGGAGCAAATGAAAAGTTCAATGTTATTGATCACATTGAATCCTACAATAGTGAAGAAGTCGTTATCTCAAATGAGAGTATTAAAGACACAAAAGAATTTATTCCAGCATTTTCATTAGGTGATCGAACAAGGTCGTTCTTGAAAATTCAAGACGGTTGTGATTATTTCTGTACGTTTTGTACAATACCTCTAGCAAGAGGGAAAAGTAGAAATTCATCAATTGAAAATACAGTCAAAGAAGCGAATAAAATTGGAGAAACAGATATTAAAGAAGTTGTTTTAACCGGAGTTAACATTGGGGATTTTGGTCAAGGTGGAAACGAAAACTTCTTTAAATTAATACAAAGACTAGATGAAATTAATACGATAGATCGCTTTAGAATTTCTTCGATAGAACCTAATCTATTAAGTAATGAAATTATCGAATTTTGTCTAACAAAATCGAAGCGCTTTGTCCCTCATTTTCATATTCCTCTACAAGTTGGTAATGATCGACTTTTAAAAGCGATGAGAAGAAAGTATGATCGTGAATTGTACAAAAACCGTGTCGAAACCATTAAGAGTAAGAATTCGAAAACATGTATTGGTGTTGATGTTATTGTTGGCTTTCCTGGTGAAACAGATAACGATTTTCTTGATACTGTTAATTTCATTAAAGATTTAGACGTTTCTTATTTGCACGTATTTACTTATTCTGAGCGAGCAAATACCACAGCTATAAAATTGGGTGACCCTGTTCCTATGAACGTTCGGAAAGAACGCAGTAAGCAGTTACACATTCTTTCTGCCAAGAAAAAGAGAGCATTTTATGAGTCTAACCTTGGAAATACTGCAATAGTTCTCTTTGAAAATGAAGAAAATAATGGCGTAATGCATGGGTTTACCCAAAATTATGTAAAAGTAAAAACGCCTTACAATCCTGACTTAGCAAATACTTTCTGTAAGATTAAAATGGAAGAAATTGATAGGGATGGCGTAATGAAGTGCACCCTTATTACTGAAGTGTTCGCTAACTAAACTGTTACCTTTTTTGCCACTGTCATCTCTCTTTTACCAGGAGGACCTGCCAACACAATTACTTCAAACCCCAATTGTTTTAAGTTCCTTTTGAATTGTCCTTGTGCGCAATATGTAATCAACTCCCCACCCATTTTCAGGCAGTTATACATCTTCTCAAGAACGTTTAAATCCCACATCTCAGATTGCACTTTTGGGCCAAAAGCATCAAAAAAAACGAGGTCATAATACATTAATTCTGGAGTGTAATCCTCTATCAATTTATGGGTTTTCTGAAAAGTAAAATGTTCATTCATATCATGCTTATCCTCCCAAGTTAATTCATGTAATTTAGTAAAGAAAGGAAGACAATCACTCTCTAATAAATCACAATAATTTAGCTTCTTTACCACTTCCAAATCAACCGGATAAGCTTCAATAGAATTATACTCAATAATTTGATTTTTAGAACTATAGATATGACTAACTAAAGCATTTAATCCAGTTCCAAAGCCAAGTTCGAAAATTCTAACCGGAGCATTTTCGAATCTCTTTAAGCCATGCTCAATAAAAACATGAAGCGCCTCGTTTATAGCACCATGAGTAGAATGATATGTTTCATCTAATTCCGGAATATATAAACTCGTTGAACCATCAGCGGTTGTTATTAATTCATGCTTCATTCTGTAAAAATACCATATCTATTAACAATTGTTGATAACCACTCTTCAAATCTTTTTAATTAAAGGTTCAAAAAAAATTAGAAGCAACAAGATGATTACGTATCTTTGAAATATGGAAAACACGCCTGACAATAAAAGAAAAGTAAATACTCGTATTTCTAAACCTCAGAATACTGGAAATGAAATTGGGCGTGTACCGCCACAAGCTGTTGACCTTGAAATGGCTGTACTCGGAGCATTAATGCTAGAGAAAAATGCAGTTACAGATACTATTGACATTCTGCAAGCAGAGAGTTTTTACGACCCGAAGCACCAGTATATATTCAACGTTATCAAAGAGTTATTTGGCGAATCTAAGCCTATTGACATCTTAACGGTTGTTGACAAATTAAAAAAATCAGGTGAAATTTCCGCTGCTGGAGGGGCAGCATATATTTCTCAGCTCACAAGCCGAGTTGCCTCGACAGCTCACGTTGAATATCACGCAAGAATCATTTCTGAAAAGCACATCAAGCGTGAATTAATTCGAATGAGTAACGAAGTAATGAAAGAGGCTTATGACGACACTAATGATGTCTTTGATGTCCTCAATAAAGCTGAAGGTGACTTATTCAAGATTGCTGAAAACAATATGGGCAAAGCAGTTGACGTCATGCAAAATGTTATTAAGAATGCAATTGAAGAAATAGAAAAAGCATCACAAAATTCAGATGGAATCTCAGGGGTGCCGACAGGATTTTACGGTTTGGACAAAATAACTGCTGGTTGGCAAAAATCTGATATGATCGTAATTGCTGCAAGACCGGCAATGGGAAAGACCGCTTTTGTTCTGTCAATGGCTAGGAATATTGCAGTTGATCATAATCAAGGTGTAGCGATATTCTCTTTGGAGATGTCTTCTGTTCAACTTGTAAAACGACTGATTTCCTCAGAGACACGTATTCCTGCAGAGAAATTAAGAAAAGGTGACTTACGAGATGATGAATTTCAGCAATTGCATTCACGTATAACAAAACTCGCAACAGCACCAATATATATTGATGATACTCCGGGGATTAGCATATTCGATTTGAGAGCAAAATGCCGGCGATTAAAAATGCAGTATGATATTCAAGTTGTTGTCATTGATTACCTGCAATTGATGACTGCGGGTAATTCTAAAGGGGCGGGTAATAGAGAACAAGAAATCTCAAGTATCTCCCGTTCAATAAAGGAAATAGCAAAGGAGTTAAACATTCCAATTATTGCGTTGTCTCAATTAAGTCGTTCTGTTGAACAGCGGGGCGGAGACAAGCGCCCTATTCTTTCTGATCTTCGTGAATCTGGAGCAATTGAGCAAGATGCTGATATTGTGTCATTCATTTACCGACCAGAATATTATGGTTTTCTGCAAGATGAAGAAGGCAACTCTAATGCAGGAGTAGGTGAAATAATCATTGCAAAACATAGAAATGGTGCATTGGAAAATGTACGTTTAAGATTTATAAAAGAATTTGCTCGATTTGACAACATTGAAGGTTTTCAAGATGAAGGTACCACGATGATTGATGCTGGTCTAGCTGCGAACAACAGCTTTGACAATAAAGAAAGTTATACAATTTCGAGCAAGATGAATTCAAATGAAAATGACGACAATCTTGATTTTAATTCATCAATAGAAGATGACAATCCATTTTAGGATAGATATTTGTAAGTTATAAATTATGAAGAAATTTATTCTTTCATTTTTATTGGTAATTGCGTTTAACGCTAAATCTTCACAGATATTGATACCAATGGATGAGACCCAAAGTAATCATCTGAAGGCATACGGACTTGCATTTTACTTACTCGAAAATGACGTGGTAATAGAGTGGTTACTCAACTACCGCGGAGGAGCATTTCTATCACCTCATCTCTTAACGATAGAGGAAGAATTGTTACTTCGAGGTATCAAATACGAAGTTCTTGCAGACGGACAAGTGAATCGCATTAAATCACAAATAGGGTCTCCAGAAGTTAATATGGAAATAGTTCAACTCGAAAAAGCTCCGAAAATTGCAGTCTATACACCTGAAGGAAAAATGCCCTGGGATGATGCTGTTACTTTAGTTCTTGAGTATGCAGATATTCCTTATGAGAAAATTTATGACTCAACCATCGTAATGGGTGGATTGCCTGAATATGATTGGCTGCATCTTCACCACGAAGATTTTACAGGCCAGTATGGGAAGTTCTATTCTTCTTTTAGATCATATCCATGGTATAAAAAGCAAGTTGCTGATTTGGAAGCTTCTGCAAGAAAACTAGGCTTTAACAAGGTTTCTGAACTTAAGCTTTCTGTAGCTAGTTCGATTAAAAACTTCGTCACTGGAGGAGGTTTTCTTTTCACAATGTGCAGTGGAACTGATAGCTTTGACATTGCTTTAGCTGCCCATAAAACTGATATCTGTGAGCAAATATTTGATGGCGATCCTTCTCATCGAGATTGTCAGGATCAATTGGACTTCTCTAATACTTTGGCGTTTCAAGATTTTGAACTTGTTAAAGCCCCATTGAAGTATGAATACTCTGACATTGACGGAACAAGTCTTCATAAGCGCAACGAGAAACTAGATAAATTCACCTTATTCGACTTCTCTGCTAAATGGGATGTTGTACCAACCATGCTTACTCAATGTCATACTAATGTTGTTAATGGATTCATGGGACAAACAACTGACTTTCGGAAAGATTTAATTAAATCGAATGTGTTAATTTTAGGAGAAACAAAATCAATTGGTACTGCCAGATATATTCATGGCGAATACGGTCAAGGCACTTGGACTTTCTACGGAGGCCATGACCCAGAGGATTATGAGCACCGCGTTGGTGACCCTCCT
>CAJQQA010000018.1 GCA_905480355.1 uncultured Flavobacteriales bacterium
TGTTATATCAATTTCACCATTATTAGAAGTACAGAATGCATCAAGTACAATTTCGTTTACACTAATATTAGTTGAGTTTGCATTATTAACTGTGAAGTTCTCTGTCAACTCACATCCGTTTCCGTCTGTAACAACAACAGAGATAGGCCCAGCTGATAAGCTACTCGCATCTTGTGTAGTTTGTCCATCACTCCATAAATAAGTGATTGGTGCTGCTCCATTTACTTCAATATCAACAAATCCTTGACCGTTATTACAATTCTCGTCTCCAACATTTGTAAACGTTGTTACTAAAGTTCCTGTTTGATTAACAACTGAAGCCGATGCACTTACAGAACAACTTGCTGTCGAAACAGTGATTGTATATGTTCCTGCTGAAAGTCCTGTGATATCTTCTGTCACTTGACCTGAATCCCAAAAAGTAGAAATAATCCCTGCTCCCGATGTTGTCACATCAATTGCACCATCAGATAAGCCACAGTTTTCGTCAGTCACCAAATCAATAGTAACTCCAAGTCCACCAGTAATGTTTACAATAGTTCCGTTGTAATTTGCAGTACATCCAAATTGATCAGTGACAACTAAGTTGTAAACCCCCTCTGATATGTTGGCCAAATCTTCGATTGTTTCACCTGTGTCCCAAGCAAATGACAATGGTTGGTTACCTCCGTTCGTTGTGATGTCGATTGCACCCTCTGCATTACCACAGTTTTCATCGGTAACTGTTCCAGTAACAATTAAGTTACCTACATTATTTGCTAAAGTGAAAGCTACGTTGACCGAACATCCACCAAAGTCTGTAACAACAACACTATATGTTCCTGCACTTAGATTATCAATCATTGCGGTAGATCCACCATTTGACCATAAGTAAGTATAAGGTGCTGATCCACCAGAAACCGTTAAGGTTATTGATCCTGAACCTGAACCACAATACTCATCACTAATTGTTGCACTAGCTATTGCCAATGATGTTCCGTTATCGATTAAAGTATAAGAACCATTCACGATACATCCGTTTCCATCAGTTACTGTTACATTATATGTTCCAGCTGTCAATCCTGAAACATCTTGAGAAGTTGCTCCGTTTGACCAAACATATGTTACAGGGTTTTGAGCTCCAGTAATTGTTATGTTAATTGCTCCATCAGCATTTCCACAGTTCTCATCAGAAACAATTGGTTGAACAATTGCCATCGCACCAGAAGAAGAACCAACTACTGCTTGAGTTGTTGCCTCACATCCGTTGTTATCAGTTACGGTTACAGAGTATGTTCCTGAACTAAGTCCTGAGATATCTTCTGTTGTTGGTCCGTTTGACCATACAAAAGTAACTGGGTTAGCTCCACCTGTATGAGAGATATCGATACTTCCAAGTCCGTTTGAACATGTTTCGTCAATTGCGATTACGTTTGTAATACTAAGCGATCCTGCCAAATCACCGATATCGATGTTACTAGTTGTAATAGAACAACCTGTGAAATCTGTAATTGTACAAGTGTATGTTCCAGCAGATAATCCAGTTAAATCTTCACTTGATGGTCCACTTGACCATACAAAGGTATAAGCTCCAGTTCCTCCAGTTGGAATTAAATCAATTGATCCTATACCATTTCCACATGTTTCACTTGAAGCTATGAAAGTGTAAGTAATGTTTCCATTTGTTTGAATCACATCTGCAGATCCAGAAACTGCACATCCGTTGTTGTCAGTTACGGTATAGTCGTAAATTCCAGCTCCAAGATTTACAATGTCTTCAGTTGTTTCTGCATTCGACCAAGCGAATGTCAATGGAATTGCTCCACCAACTAAAGTTAAATCAACTGATCCGTTGTTTGAACAAGATGCATCCGTTACAACCGTTGAAGCTGAAATTCCGTTTGGTGTATTTCCAATTGTGAATACTTCAGTGACGATTGAACATCCATTGTTGTCTGTAATAGTACAGAATAACGTTCCTGACAATAATCCAGTTATTGAAGAGTTAGTTCCACCACCTGACCATAAGTAAGTGTAAGGATCTTGACCTCCTGTTACTGATAATGCAACTGAACCTGCTCCATTAGAACAAACCTCGTTTGTTACTATTGAAGTGTAAGCAATTGCATTTGCTTGGTTGTTGATTGTATAAGATTGAACAACAACACAACCGTTATTATCAGTTATAGTTACTTCGTATGTTCCAGCAGAAAGTCCAGTCAAATCTTGAGATGTTTGACCTGAGTCCCAGGAGTAGTTCATCGGACCATTTCCTCCGATAAGAATCACATCGATTGATCCTGTTCCATCTCCACACGTTTCGTCAGTTACAATAGCATTTTGAATTGCTAATGTTCCAGCACTTGATCCGACAGTCATTGTATGAGATTCAGAGCAACCATTGAAATCTGTTACTGTTAAAGTATAAGAACCAGCAATCAATCCAACGATGTCTTCATTTGAAGAACCATTCGACCAAACAAACGTAAATGGTGCAGTTCCACCTGATACATTCATATTAATAGATCCATTTGAATTACCACAAATTTCATCTGTGATTAACTGAGTTGTTACACTCAATGTTCCAGATGCGTTAATTAGTGAGAATGTTGGTGTTGTAAAAGTACAACCTTGAGCATTTGTAATAACACAAGAATAATTACCCGCAGACACTCCAGTTAAATCTTCTGTTGTCGATCCGTTTGACCAAAGAAAAACCAAGTTGTTTCCTGTTAATGTGATATTGATTTCACCTTGTCCGTTTCCACATACCTCATTTGTGATATTAGAGCCTACCAATGTAATATCTCCAGAACTTTGGGTTACAATATATGATTCAATAATATAACATTCCGTTTCATCTGTGATAGTACATTCATAAATACCTGTTGTCAGGTTACTAATATCTTGAGTTATTTGTCCTGAGTCCCATGAATATGTCAATATTCCATTTCCTCCTGTTACTGTTTGATTGATAGAACCATTTTGAGCTGTACAAAGTTCAGGAACAACAGAAGTAGTTACTGAAAGAGAACCTGCGTTATTGTTTACAGTAAATGATTGTGAAGTTTGACATCCATTACCATCTGTAATTGTTACGTCATATGTTCCAGCTGCTAATCCTGAAAGATCTTCAGAAGTCGGACCGTTTGACCAAGAGAATGTATAAGGAAGTGCTCCACCTGTTACAGTGATATCAACCGAACCATTCATGTTTCCACAATTCTCTTCACCAACAGATGAAGAAGCGACCATTAAGTTTCCTGCATCATTAATAACATCAAATGTCATTACCTCAGAACAGTTATTCGCATCAGTGGCAACTAAAGTATAAGAACCAGCTGTCAATCCTGTAAGATCTTCAGTTGTTGCTCCGTTACTCCAAGAGAACGAAACAGTTGCTACTGCGTTTAATATGTTTACATCAATACTACCATTTGCGTTTCCACAAATTTCGTTGATGATTGTGTTTTCTTCTACTTCAATGAAACAGAAAGCAGAACAGTTAGATACATCATTCACAATTACGTATGAATCAGAAGCAGTACATCCGTTTCCATCAATAACATCAATGATGTATGTTCCAGAACTTAAATTCGAAAGATCTTGAGTAGAAAGTCCGTTTGACCATGTGTAACCAAATGATCCAGTTCCACCAACAACATCAATATCAATTGAACCGTTGTCAGTATTACACTCTTCATCAATTAAAGAAACCAAAGTAATTACTGCTTCGTCTGCATCAACTACAGTTATAATTTCAGAAATAACACATCCTTGTTGATCGGTCATTGTTACCGTGTAATCTCCAGCAGTTAATCCGGTAAGATCTTCCGATGATGGTCCATTTGACCAAGAGAACGTGTAAGGAGTTGAACCACCCGCAGGTGTAATGTCGATTGTTCCGTCATTTCCTCCAAAACAAGATGTCGGAGTTGAAGTTGACGTAATACTTAATGATCCAATATTGTTCACTAAGAAAGTCTCTACCGATGTACATCCGTTTCCGTCAGTAACTGTTACAGTATATGTTCCAGCAGGAATTGATGAAATATCTTCAGTTGTTTGACCGCTACTCCACAATATAGTATAAGGTGCAACTGCATCCGAAATGTCAATGTTAATTGATCCATCAGAACCTCCACAGGTTGCATCAATAACAAAACCACTTGTGATGATTTCTAATGGTTGAGTTAATGTTACAACTGTATCTGGTAAGTCACCAATTAAACTGATATACCAGTTAAAGATATATCCATTATCAAGGTTGAATTGATCTGTTACGTGAACTATCCAAGTACCGTTCATGTCAGCACCAACTAGACCATTGAAGCTTTCATCTGGAGTATAAGAACCAGCAGGAAGATATTCATCCGTGTATGTTCCTCCACCAGCTGCTGGAATGGTATGTGTAAAGTTATTCGACTCACCAACCATTGTTCCATAGATTGGAGATGCATTAAAGCAATACTCGAATCCAATTCCTGGATCAGTTAATAATGAACCAGCATTGCCATCAACAGGTCCCGTTGCGAATGGCTCACCTAAATCACACGAACCACCACCATTTTGTGGCTTCAATACAATGATCTCTCCAGATGGCGCTTCTACTGAAATTTCCAAATCACCCAAATACGAGTGTTCCATTGTTAAGCAGATTTGTTGAATCTGAGAAACATTAGCAATTGTTTGACCTGGATTAAACCCAGCAATAACTAAAGGTGCATCATAAGTTGTTACAGTTCCACCTGGAACATCTGGAAGGAATGTTGTATCCGCATCAAAGATTCCACCAATGACCAGAGCCTCTGCCTGACATCCGTATGAATCGTAAACTTGAATTGTATATGTTCCCGCCTCCAGACCCGTCATTGGGTTGTTGGTTTCATTATCCGTTGAATTATCCGGATAAGTGACATCGAAATTATAAGGAGGGAAACCTCCTGTGGCATTCACTTGGATTTCACCAGAGTTATTATTGTAACAATCTAAGTTGAAACCATCTAGTGTAAATTCAATTGGTTGTGCATCATCTATAAAGAGGAACGCAGTGTCCCATGCCGCACAGGGCGCAGGTTGGTAAATAATGTAAACTGATTCTTGGCCTTCAGGCAAACCATCTGAGAACGCATCAATAATAATTGTTGCTGAAGTATCTCCTGCAACAATCGTTAGAGAACTATCAATAAATTGGTAATCAACTCCATTCACTGCAGTACCTGCAACGTAATAAGAAATGATTCTATCTTGATTGCTTACATCATCAAATGAAAAAGTGAAACTTGCAGGAATACATCCTTCTAAAGCGATATCATTTGAGTTAACTGTTTGCGTTTGTACTTCTACTAGACCTTGTACAAGTGAATTTTCTTGAAGGAAAACCGCAGAACTATAAACTCCATCACCCGCATCGGCGATAACCAGCTTCAAGTGATAAACAGCACATGCAGTCAAGTTATTTCTACTTGCTTCTAGGATTGTTGTAAATGCATCGTATTCAACATCAGCTCCACCTGCATTATCAATGTAATATTGATTGTTGGTGACAGCATTAATGTTGTTAATCGTTACTGGATTCGTTGTTGCTGGTATAAGAGCGATATTCTCTTCACCTGTAATTCCAGGTCCACTAATAAAGAATGCAAATACATCATTAAATCCAGAATTGTTTGGCGGAGCATATTCAGGATACTCCTCTGAAGCAAAAACATAATTGAACTGAATAAAAGAAGATTGAACTTCAAAATCAAATTCAAGTGTGATGGCATCTTGTGTTCCAATACCAGCTAATGCTGTCATTTGAGCTGTACCGGGTGTTCCAAGATCTGCTCCTGTATTAGCCGCACCGTTGGGTCCAGGCGCTTCGTTAATGTTACCCGAAGAAAGGATAACTCCTGAATCAAATCCTATATCTGAATTTGTTCCTGCGAAACTTCCTGATGCAGAACCTGCTCCAGTTAATAATGCATTGGTTACCGTAATATTCGGTCCCGCTAAAATTTCAGCTAATTGCTGGGCAGTTTGGCCTCCAGTTGTTGTAATTTGTCCAAATAATGATGTAGACAAAGTGAACAGCGCGCAAAAAGTCAATAGAGTAGAAAGTAGTTTTTTCATGAGTTTATTTTTCAGAAGGACAAGTTACACTAAAAAAGTTTAAGCATTGCTTCAATAATTGGTGTAAAATTAATTCTATTCACACTAATATAGCTAACCAAAGACTCAATGATTGCCTAAGTTAGCTATTTAACTTTTCTTTTTCTATACTTTTTTCAAAAATTCCATTCAGTTTAATTTTTATGCTAATTAAAGCTCATCCTCCTTATGCTCTATTGTAAATCGGACTCCAGCATAAACATTAACACCAAAAACTGGCGCCCAAACACGGGTTGCATCAAAGGTCTTACTGAAAGGGTTTTCGCTGTCAATAATTGGATTTTTTTGACGGTAATTAGTTAAATTTTCTCCGCCTATATAAAAATCCCATTGATGAAAAACGTGCGTAATCTGTGCATTCAACAAAGGAAATATATCACCACGGTTATCAGTTGTTATTGATCCGTCAGGAAGAACAACTTCGGGCAATCTTGAATTTCCAAATACAGAAGTTGTCAAATCAAATTCCCATCTTTTATTTCTCGTTTTATAGCCAATATTAAAAAATCCGCGATGCTTCGGTAGCATAACTTGCTGTTGTAGTTTTCCTCCAAAAGTAGAACGAACGTCTAACAATTTATATGCAAATCGAATATCGACGAACTTTCCTAAAGTCAGCGCCAATTCAGCTTGAAAGCTATTCGAAAAAGATGCTCCTTCAAGGTTTTTGAAAACAATTGCATCAGCTAATACATCTCTATCTACGACCATTTGATTTTCAAATTCCGTGTGGTAAAAATCAAGTGTCAAGGAGCCTTTCTGCTTGAAGAATTTAAATTCTTTCATTAGACTCCCTCCAATATTCCATGACACTTCTGGCAGAACTGTGTCTGGTGCAAACCATGTTTTTGAATTAGCAAGAAGAGAAACATTATCAATCATGTAATTCGGTACGCGCCATCCTCTTCCAACTGTAAATCTCAAATCTGTCGTTTCTGTGAGAATGTATTTTAGGTGAAGGCGGGGTGAAAATTGAAACTCGAACATATTATGATAGTCGCCTCTTGCTCCAACTACAGCAGATAATCTACTACCCGTGAATGAATACTCAGCAAATGCACCTGGAACAATTTCAAGTCTATCATCATTTAAAGAATCTACGTGTTGTTTTATGTCGCTATATACACCGCTGACTCCTAATTTAAACTTGTGGTCAGTTGTTCCGATAATTCCATCATAAATAGCATTGATATAACCTCGCTTTTCTTCACCTTCAAAGTTTCTGTTTCCAAACAAAGCGTTTGTCGTTTGATATTTCACATTGTATACAACACCGAAAGAATTGTAAGGATTTTTCAAGAAAAACCCTGTCTTTGCAAATATATCTATGTGTTTTGAATCGATGCTAACATCATAAAATGAATTTGGGTTTGTGTTTCTAATGCTCGAAATTTGACCTCCTTCTTTTTGATCCCAATAACTATTGAAACCAATTTGCGCTTCCATTTTTTCTCCTTGGTAATGATAACGGTTCAACAATGCAAAGTTATTCCCATTTGGCATATCCCGAAAGCCATCATTATTAAAATCCATTTCAATTGGGTGTGCTGAGGCATGCCCTAAAACTCCCCCAGACCATTTTTCATTTAAATGATACCCTGCGTTGAAGTTCAACTCTGTTCTCCCCATCCCATTTATATAAGCATTCAAGTATAACTTTTCCATGGTTTGAGGCTTTTTCACTTCTAAGTTTACCAAACCCGCCATAGATTCATAGCCATTAACAACAGTACCTGTACCTTTCGTAATCTGTATTGATTGGATCCACGTTCCAGACATTGAATTTAAACCAAATGCACTTTCCAAACCTCTTAAATATGGAATGTTTTCCAATTGAATTTGAGTATATACTCCATCCAAGCCCATCATTTGTATTTTCTTAGCTCCTGAAACAGCATCTGTAATATTTACATCCACTGACGCATTTGTTTCGAATGACTCAGATAAATTGCAACAAGCAGCTTTTCTAAGTTCGCCCGCCGATATAGTCTCTACGTGCAACGTTTTCAAACGAGAAATTGTATGTGTTCCTTTTTTAACGGAAACGATTACTTCAGGCAAGAGTTGGTCAGAATAAAGCACGACTTCGAAAGAAATAAATCGGTCTTTTTTTGTAACTATTACAGAATCTGGGTAAAACCCCATTGCAGAAAACACCAATGTATCAGGTAATTCTTTGGGCAGAATGAGTTCAAACTTACCGTCTTCATCAGAAATAGCACCCCTATTGGCACTCAGTAGTTTTATTTTTGCTCCATAAATAGGATTCTTCTCTTTTTTATTAGAGCCGTAAACGACTCCTTTTACTTGTGATTGTAATGCCCCTGAGAATAAGGTGCATAACAATAATGTATATAAATATTTCATTGTGTTAATTTTATTTAATTATTGACGAACTAGATCCGTCAACTATCAAATAATAAACACTTGGTTTTGGATACACCGCTCTAATCCAGAGAGTGAAGGTGGTGGATTAGAATAATTTAGAACTCCTTCTTGTTTTACTTTATTTGCTACTAAATAACTGGAGTAATCCAGGCTTAGTGGCAAATCAATATTTATAGCGAATAAATAAGATGGTACTTCTTCAGAATAATCTAGTTCAAGTTGAAAATGTTTGATTTCGTCATCACAACAGTCATCTTTATCTTCTTTTTCTCGTTCACAGCATTTATTAACCGTTTCACTTTTATCCTCGCAGTGATCAATTGTATTGATTATATATGAAAAAGACGTTGTTCCCTCTTTTGGGCAAAAATGACTGTAAACATCAGCTCCTACGCTACTTCCAAAAAAAAGAACGGCAATAGAAAATGATAAAAATATAGACTGCATAAACTTCACAAATCAAAGATACGCCGTTTCCTTTTATTTTTATCACAAAAACTAGACTATTCTTGGATTGGAAACACTAATTTTGTACAAAAGACTATATTATGAGCATTCCCGTTACTGTTTATTCAGAAATGACACCTAATCCTGCAACAATGAAATTTGTATGCAATAAACACTTGTTAGGAACTGGTGAATCGGCCGAATTTAATTCAAAGGCCGAAGCGAAAGGATATTCTCCACTTGCTGAAGAATTGTTCAATCTGCCTTTTGTGAACGGGGTATTTATTGCTTCGAATTTTGTTAGTGTTGCAAAAACAGACAACTTATCCTGGGATTTTATTACAATGGAACTTCGAGAGTTTATTCGTTCTTGGATTTCTGAAGAAAAAGAAATTTTAATTGCAACTCCAGAAAAAAGAAGTCAAGATAACGCCATTTCAAGTGAACCAAAAAAAGAATATGCACCCTCTGAATACGATGACGCCATTCGTGATTTATTAGATGAATATGTGCGTCCGGCAGTTGCAAATGATGGTGGAGCAATCGATTTTCGCGGTTATGAAAATGGCATAGTCACAGTCGTTCTTAAAGGAGCTTGCTCCGGATGTCCTTCAAGTACTGCAACGCTTAAAGGTGGTATCGAGAGCCTTTTAAAGGAGCATTTACCAGATGTAACTGAAGTCGTTGCTGAAAATGAGTAATTAAGCTTTCTTCTTTTCTTTAATCATACCGGTCAATACGACAATTAAGAAAATCCATGGTGCTCCATGCATCAAAATGTCGACCCAATCCATCATTGCCATTTCTCGGCCATACTTTAAGTTCATGAATTGTTTCCAAATATGTGGTTCTGGTGTAAAGGGAGCTAAACCTAATGTTAAACTGCTCAATAGTGCTATTGATAAATACTTTTTCATTTATCTTCAGACTTAAATGGTTCTAAGACTTGACCAATAAATGATTCTGGATATTTCTCATCACCAGGGAAACCAAGTTCAATATCACGCCCATCTTTTGGAATGTAGGATGTTCCAAATAAATAATCCCAACAACTCAAAGAAATTGCAAAATTCATTCCTTTTGGATGAGAACCGGGTAATACTTTAGCATGATGCCAAATGTGCATTTTTGGATTATTTAATACATACTTCAAGGGTCCGTAATCCCATCCTAAGTTTGCATGGTTTAAATGGCCAATTAGTACAGTCAACGAATAGACGATAAAAGCATTTTCTAGAGCAAAGCCGAAAATCATTGATAGAACTACATACTTAAACATTTGGTATGCGAACGTTTCTAAGAAATGATAACGCAAATGAGCAGCAAATCCCATTTCTTTTACAGAATGATGCACTTTATGAAACTTCCATAAGAAAGGAACGCGGTGCATTATATTATGAACTGTCCATTGTGCAAGGTCCGATACGAGAAAGAAAATAGCCAATTGCCATGCCCATGTTACTTTCGATAAATCAATTAAGTGACCACCTGTATATCCCAACGGTCTCAACATGTCCATCAATGCTTTTACCGAAATACTTGATAATGAAGCATATATTAATAAACTGAACAGATAGAAATTAAAGAACATGTAAAATGCATCTTGCCAAAAATCTTTTCTTATCTTTCCTTGTTCTTTTCGCCAAGGAATAAGAACTTCTAAAATCCAAATAAAAAGAGAAATCGCAATTAAAAAATAGAATCCATTTATTCCTTTCTCTGGAAAAGGTGTTGTAACAATCTTCCAAAGATAATTCGCCGTATTCTCATACGCGTGAATAAATGTATCTAAATAACTAGTCGACATACGGTAACATTTTTGTCCAAGGTCCGCCGTTGTATGCTTCAACTCCGGCTACTTTCAACTGCGTTTTCGCTCCCCCCGATCGCATGCCTGATGCACAAACACAAATTACTGGAACTCCTAAGCTTTTAATTTTCTTTGTTTGACCGGGAATACTTCCTAACGGAATATTCTCCGAACCAGCTACTGATCCACCTGCAAATTCACTTGGGCTTCTTACATCAATGATGACTGCTCCATCTTCGTTGAGCAATTTTTTATAATCCGTTTTCTTAAATAATTTTCCGAACATAATTTCTATTTAACGGTAAAGATAACTTCTTGTTACAAGACAAAATGTAACTGAAGTTACAAACGCTGATTTTTTAAATAAATTCTATAGGCTAAAAGCCCTGGAAAACCAAGGATGTAAATAAATGCCAATATTACCCCCTTAGCCGTGAGATAAAAATCAACAATACCTTGTTCATTCATACCTTCAATTCCGATGCCAATAAAATTAGAAAGGCTAAGGTTATCATCGGCAGTGTAGCTTTGTAATCCATTTTCAACAACAATTTTACCATCGAATAAATTAATCGGGAAAAAGAAAAATAGGAACGCTAAAACACTTGAAAAAACGATGAAAATTAAAAGCGGTTTTTTTAACATCAATTATTTATTTGGTAGTTACAAAGATACCTTTAATTTTACAATGGATGATTACAAAGTTGGCTTATTTCTCAAGTTCTACAAGTTGGGGAGGATTAGAAATGAATATACTTCGTTACGCAAAATGGATGCGTGATCGAGGCCATCTTGTCATCGTTATAGGGGTTCATAATTCGCGTCTTGTCGTCGAAGCTGAAGCTCTAAATATACCAACATTGCTTGTTCAAAAGCAAAAAAAATACTACGATTTCAATAAAGCCAAACATTTAGCCAGTATTCTGAAAGAGAATGGGGTAAGTCATCTAGTTATTCGCTCTACCTATGACATGAGTATTCTTGCAAGCGTAAAAAGAAAATTAAAAGACAAGGTTACGACATGCTATATTATGGCAATGCAATTGGGAGTAAAAAAGACCAACTTTTTGCATACCCTTCGCTATCGATATCTTGACATCTGGGTAAGTCCTTTGCCTTGGTTAAAAAAGCAAGTCGAAGAGATGACCCATTTTAAGAATGAGCTAGTACTGATTCCTTTAGGTTTAGAGTTAGAAAAATTCAACACTATTTGTTCCCGAGAAGATGCAAGAAAAGAATTAAATCTTCCTTACAAAAACTTAACATTTGGATTAATTGGACGTTTTGACATTCAAAAAGGACAATTATTGCTGCTTGAAGCAATGAAAAAGTCAAAGAATAAGGACTATAATATTGTCCTTCTTGGCGAACCAACAATGAATGAAGGTGATGATTATTTCAAACAAATAAAAACAATCACATCAAGTCCGGAAATTAAAAAACGTGTTTTCATTCGACCTTTTCGAAGTGACGTGACTTCGTTTTATTCAGCAATAGATTGGACAGTAATGGCAACCAAAACGGAAACTTTTGGAATGGTCACTATTGAATCTTTGGCTTGTGGAACTCCTGTTCTCGGAAGTAATGCTGGTGGAACTCCAGAATTATTAGAACATGAGAAAGGAGGAGTTTTATTTGAAACAATGAACAGTGATGATTTGGCCAATAAAATAGACGCTATTATTGAAGCTGAGCTGAAATTAGACCCAGATGTACTACGTCAAATGGTAAAAAAATATGATCATTCTAATTTCTGCCGACAATTCGAAATTGCTTTAAAAATAAAGTCAATCAAGGAATAACAATTTAAATTCAAAATTCTCGTTAAATTAGTTGACACATGAATTTATATTCTAAAAAACAAAAATGGAAAATTGCACTGCTGATTTTCGCGCTCCTGCTCGTTAGTGCGTCATTGTTTTTGTCTAATAAGATTGTATCGAAGGTTGAATCTAGAGAACAAGAACGTGCAGAACAGTGGGCTGGTACAATTCAGAAAAAGGTAGAATTAGTTCAATTGACCAACACTACTTTTTCTCAGCTCCGTGATTTAGAACGGGGTAAAATATCCTTGTGGATTGATGCAACCAAGGAAGTTTCAAAAGAAAGTCCCCTCGGTGTTGTAACAAATTATGACTTCCCATTAAAGATCATCAAAGCCAACAAAGACATCCCTGTTATTTTATTAGACGGTGATCAAAACGTGTCTGGTAATATCAATCTTGATTTCGACACTTCAGATATTCGGGCTGTTCACCCAGTCGCTACTAAGCAAGAAATACGTCAGTTTTTTAATGATTCATTAGTGCTTCTCGCTAGTCAATGGGAAGAAAATAACCCTCCATTTACGATAGAAATATACGCCGGGTTATTTATGACCTATTATTATTTTGATTCCAAAGCAATACTTAAGCTAGAAATTGAAAGAGATTCATTGATCTCTGCATTTAATCGGGACTTAATAAACAATGATGGTTTGATTCCTGTCTTACTCATCGATTCGGATACAAAAGAAATCATCGGAAACAATATTGATGAATACATTGTTGATTCATCCAATTTAGATCAATACATTTCACAATTTGAATTGGCCAATGAACCAATACTTATTGATTTCAATAATGAAAAAACGAGCACTTTATACTACGACGACAGTACAGAATTAAAACAACTTCAATATTTCCCATACATTCAATTTATGGTGATTGGTTTATTTGCCCTTATTGGGTATTTAATATTTAGCACTTTTAGAAAAGCAGAACAAAATCAAGTTTGGGCGGGAATGGCAAAGGAAACGGCGCACCAGTTAGGGACTCCGCTTTCTTCTTTGATGGCATGGGTGCAGCTACTTGAAACGCAAGGAGTTGATTCTTCTGTAACCATGGAAATGCAAAAAGATGTTGATCGTTTAGAAAAAGTCACAGACCGCTTCTCCAAAATTGGTTCCGGCGCTAAATTAGATTCTCAGAATCTTGGTGAAACCGTTGAAAACGTCATTTCCTATTTGCGACCTCGTATTTCTGACAAAGTTGAAGTAACTATTAATGTGGATGAACTTGCCATTGCCAAGCACAATGCTTCGCTAATAGAATGGGTAGTTGAGAACATCTGCAAGAACGCAGTTGATGCCATGAAAGGTGTTGGTCATCTTGAAATTAATGTTGTAAAATCAGACAATTGGGTGTTTATTGACATCAAGGATAATGGGAAAGGAATTCCCTCGAAGCAATTAAAAACGATTTTTGAACCTGGTTTCTCCACAAAATCTAGAGGCTGGGGATTAGGATTGTCTTTGGTGAAAAGAATTGTCAAAGAATACCACAAGGGGAATGTGGTTGTTTTAGAGTCTCAAATTAACGTAGGAACGGTGTTTCGGGTAAGTATTCCAATAGAGAATAAAAGCTAAAAAGCTCTGTTTTAGTGAGAAATGTGGCTATTGATTTATTGAATCTACAAACGCTTCACAAACTCAATTAACAAAGTTGTAATATCATCATACTCACTAAAGCTCAGTTCTTCGTAAGCATCAAACACATCATGATAATGTTTATTCGGCCCCATTGTATAGATGAAGATTGCTGGTACACCTTTCTCTGAAAACCAATAATGATCTGAATTTGCAGCTGGGCCTCGAATTTTGATTTTCTCCAGTAAATTCTTTTCTTTATTTATTGTTTGAAGCAAATCAAACTGTTCCTTGAATAAAGTACCATTGACAACAGTGATTCCTTCTTCCCCGCTGCCCATGATGTCCAAATTAACTAAAAATTTTATCTTTTTTAATTTAAGAATTGGGTTTTCTACGAAGAATTTAGACCCAACCAATCCTGCCTCTTCACCTGCAAAAGCAACAAATAGAATGTTGTATTCTGACGGATTCTCTTTAAAATACTTCGCCATGGTTAGAAGCATTGCTGTGCCCGATGCATTATCATTTGCTCCAGGGAAATACGTTCCTGCACCCATTCTCCCCAGATGATCATAATGGGCTGTAAACATGAGGGTTTTATTGCACTTTTTTCGAGCTGGAACGTAGGCAATAACATTTTGTGTACGGTAATCTTTAATCAGCTTTGCATCAACGATCAGTTCAAAATCTATCCCTTTAGCGTAGACAGAATCTTGCAATTGAATGAAAGGGAAATACGACTGCTCTCTACCAACAGACCACGTAAACTTTTTATTGACTAGCTCTATTACTGGCATTAAAGTAGCAATTTCATTTATAATTCCTTGAACCTGTGTCAAGGTGTCTCCTTTTGCATCAAGACAATTAAAAACGAGCACTTCAGACGAGGGATTTCTTCTTATCTCAGAAATCAAGCCACGTAAAAAATCCAAATCAAGAACTTGTTCAGTTGTTATTTCAGTCGTATGCAAAGAATATTGCCCTCCAATAGAGCTTGGGTTAATTGAAAAATGAAGCCCTGGAATAAATTGCTTGTCCTTTTGAGAAAGATTCATTTTCCCAGGAAAAGTATTGACATCTAACCAAAAGTATTGATAATAGCTGTCTAAATATGGTTCGATTTCAAGTTTAGTAAACTCTTCTACAAGAAAAGCTGCAGCGATTGAATCGCCATGCTGAACATACCCCCTTCCATGAAATTCAGGAGAACATAATTTTTCTGTAATTCTTCTTACTTCTTCTATTTGCCCATAAGCAACAGAACAAAATAGTCCAAGAATAAGAACGAGGAACTTATGCATAACGTCGGCTCACAAAAGAAATAAATTCCGCTACAGATTCTTCTTCTGGATCCCATTCATGCGTGGATGCTAATTCATTCATTTGCGAATTTAACGCCTCCAGATCAGATTGTGTGTCCAGTATTTTAATTGCGTCGCTAAACTTCTCACTTGAACCATCAAATAAATCATTGATAAAGCGCAATTTCTCGTTTAAACCAAAAGCCCCAATTAATGTGTCTATTTTTGATCCACTCATCAGTGTATTCAAGGACTGATCAGAAATGTTCATCTGCTCCATAAACGTTTCATTTGAATTGTTCTTCTCTACCGGTATCGCAGAGTTTTCAATCAGTATCGCCTCTTCATCAATCCTAACCTCTTCCAATTGTTCTTCAATTACATCTCCTAAAATTGACTCTATATCGCCTGGCTCATCATCCTGCTTTACTTCATCAATGATTGGTTCAAATGAGAAAATATCTTCCTCTTTTTCTTCCACAGTTTCTGATGTTGGTTTCCAATCAAAAGCTTCTACTTCGTCTTGTTCCTCGATAGATTCAACAATAACTTCTGGTATCGACACCTCTTCTTCAATATCCTCAATAGTTGATTCTAAATTGTTTTCAAAGGCTTTGTACTTTAGAATAATTGATCGTTCATGAATAGCTCGTGTCAATTCTTCAAGTTTAGACAGTTCATCTCTTGTTAATTCTCCTTGATCAAGCTTTTCTACCAAATTCTTTACCTCGTCTATTTGGTTTTTATACAATTGTAAATTCTTCATTTCTTATGGGGTATATTGACTTTTCAACATTTTAACTAAGTTGCTAACGAAGTCACTTTTTAAAGCAACAAAATAACGAACTTAGTCCTCAAAGTTACTGAAGAAATTTACGCGAAGAATTTGATTCTTTTCTTTTTTTCTTCGTTACAATGTTGATAACCTCAAACGAACAATTATGTTTTTAGAACATTTTCCAAACGAATTAAACCAACATGGTTGGATAGAAGTTGTTTGTGGCTCTATGTTTTCAGGAAAAACTGAGGAATTAATACGTCGATTAAAGCGAGCAGAATTTGCAAATCAAAAGATCTTATTGGTCAAGCCAAGTATTGACGATCGTTTTCATAAAGAAGATGTAGTAAGTCACCAAGGATCAAGTTTTACAGCTATTTCAGTGAATGATTCCAAAGAAATAATTGAGCTGTGGAAGAAAGAAAAAGTTGTTGCTATCGATGAGGCGCAGTTTTTTGATCTGGGCATAGTTCACACTTGCACGTATTTAGCTGAAAAAGGCGTAAGAGTAATTGTTGCTGGTTTAGACATGGATTTTCAAGGAATTCCGTTTGGTCCAATGCCTCAAATTTTGAGTATTGCCGAATACGTTACCAAGGTTCACGCAATATGCTTATCTTGTGGCAACTTAGCACAGTTTTCGCACCGAACAGTTGAACAAAAAGAACAAGTTTTGGTAGGAGCAGTTGAAGAATACAAACCGCTTTGTCGATCGTGCTTCAATAAAATATCGCATTGAAACTTGACTATTCATACCAAGAAATAGAGCAATTATTTAGTTCAGAAAAATCAATTTCTGCCGCTAGAATATCATCTATTTCTTTTGACTCTCGAAGAATAATTAATGGAAATCATGTTTTATTTTTTGCTTTGGAAGGCATTTTTAGAAATGGGCATTCTTTTCTAATCGAAGCCTACGAAAAAGGTGTTCGACATTTTGTTGTTTCTAAAAAAGGGGCAACTTCCGATTTGGAAAATGCACATGAAATTGTCGTAAAAAATAGCCTAGAAGCATTAGAGCAATTAGCCTTTTTTCATAGGAATCAATTCACCATACCAATTGTTGCAATTACTGGAAGCAATGGGAAAACAACTGTTAAGGAATGGCTCTCATACGTTTTGAGTGGCACTCATAATGTTGCTCGAAGTCCAAAAAGTTATAACTCTCGATTAGGCGTGGCATTATCTTTACTTGAATTAAATTCTGATTCTCATTTCGGAATTATTGAAGTTGGAATCGGGTCAAAAGAAAGCATGAAGCAGCATCGAGAAATTATCCAACCAACACATGGTGTGTTTTGTTCTTTTGGAGAATCTCACAGAGAATTATACGCTTCAGCGCAAGAACATTTAAATGAAAAAGTCTCTCTTTTCCAAGAAATGGAAGAGTTTATTTACCCTAATGTCATTACTGAACAGCTCCCGAAAAATGGCAAGGCAATCGACGCTGCCGAATTCACCTTCTTTTTCACCTCTTTTCCATTGACTGATAGAGCCAGTTTACAAAATATTAGTTTAGTCATTGCAATGGCGAAGCAGCTGGGCATTTCTGATAAAGAAATACATAAACGATTGGCGGAATTATCTCCGTTAGCATTACGATTGGAAACTTACGATGGAATCAATGATAACATTATTATCAATGACACCTATAATTTAGATTTGGATTCGCTCAAGCATTCTCTAAGTTATCAATTGGCCAATTGCAACGGCAAAAATAGAATTGTAATTATAGGAACAGGGACAGACTCTTTACTAAATGAAAAGAAAATTCGATCTATTATTTCGAAATATGAACCGATTCAATTATTGTTAAATATTTCTACTAACGATGAGCAATTAGAAAAGACACAAAACGCTAGTATTTTGATTAAGGGCTCGCGGTCATCTCAAATGAAATTAATTGCGCGTAATCTGAAGGTTAAAAATCATCAAACTTATTTGGAATTTGATTTAAAATCAATTCGACATAATATCAACTATTTCAAATCAAAATTAGCGTCGAATACTAAATTGATGTGCATGATTAAAGCTTCATCTTACGGATCTGATGCTAAAACCATGGGAGCCTTTTTAGCACAAATGGGCGTTGATTATTTAGGTGTTGCATATGTTAATGAAGGAATCGAATTGCGAAGAAAGGGTATCAAAACTCCAATATTTGTTATGAATTGTGAGGAGAATTCATTATCAGAGTGCTTATCTAATCAATTGGAACCTGCAATTTATTCTTTAGCCCAGCTGAATAATTTTATTACCGCACTAATTAGTCATTCGAAAATAAATTACCCAATTCATATCAAATTAGAAACGGGTATGAACCGTCTTGGTTTTCTGAAGGCGGATATTTTACCTTTAATTGATATTATCAAAGCACAACCAGAAGTCAAAATCCAAAGTATCTATTCTCATTTAGCTGAAAGTGATAAAATAAACTCTGAGTTCACACAGCAACAGATTGACATTCTTGCAGAGAATGCAGGTTTAATTCAAAAAGAATTTTCATATCCAATTCTCCGTCATATTCTTAATTCAGAAGGAATTGTCAATTATACTCAAGCACAATTTGAGATGGTTCGCTTAGGTCTCGGAATGTATGGTGTCTCATCCAATAATAATTTAAGAGAGGCAATTACTTGGAAAAGTGCTGTTTCTCAAATTAAACGTGTGGAAAAAGGTGATTCGATTGGCTACAATCGCTCTTTCAAAGCTTCCAACGATATGAAAATTGCTATTATTCCAGTTGGATATGCCGATGGTTTTCCGCGAGTTTTAGGAAATGGAAAATGTGGAATTTATATCAATAACGAATACTGTCTAACGGTTGGTAACGTATGTATGGATATGATTATGGTTGATGTCACGAATGTAATTACAAAAGAAGGAGATGTCGTTGAAATTATTGGAGTTAATCAACGTGTAGGTGACTTAGCAGCAAGAATTGGTACGATTCCCTATGAATTAATGACTGGTTTTTCTTCTCGATTACCCCGTGTTTATATTAATTAATCGCTACTATCGAAACTCTAGAGGCCCAAGTTGATTCCATCAATAATCTTTGTTTTATCAATATGAATTTTTTTTGTGATCAATAATGCTCCAGCTTTAACATCACCTGCCAATCGTATCTGCAGTTTATCTTTATTCGCAAATCTTAGCGCTTTAAATAATGCTCCTTCAGCTAAAGTAACAGTCATAGGTGCAGTGATTCTTGTCTCGCTATTGCTTTTCATTTTAAACTTCTCGTCGAGGTGAACTTTACCCATGTAATCTCCTTCCACATAGACATTAAGATCTGATGGTTTTACTTTAATTGCAAATTTGTTCTTATTATAAACATTTGCCCCAACTGTCAATTGCAAGGTTCTGCCCTCTAGTTTTCCTATTTTTAAATCTTCCCCTCCTTTAAACTCAGGTTCATAAAAGGTGCAAGAGGAAAATGCAAATGAGACAAGAACAATTAATACACTGTTTTTCATACTATGATTTTACCAGTTCAGTATAATAACTATAAAAATATGGAATAGTTTCAATGCCTTTGTAAAAATTAAATAATCCAAAGTGCTCATCAGGAGAATGGATTGCATCACTGTCTAAACCAAATCCCATTAATATTGACTTTAAACCGAGTTCTTTTTCAAACATCGCAACAATCGGGATGGAGCCACCGCTTCTTACAGGAATTGGCTTTTTTTCAAATGTCTTCTCATACGCCATACTCGCAGCGTTATAACCGATAGAATCTGTTGGAGTGACTGCAGGTTCACCACCATGATGAGGAGTTACTTTTACAGTTGTTCCTTCAGGTGCGATAGATTCAAAATGATTCAAAAATAAATTTGTTATTTCTACAGGATCTTGATCTGGCACTAAACGCATTGATATTTTAGCATAAGCTTTTGAAGCAATTACAGTTTTTGCTCCTTCTCCTGTATAGCCACCCCAAATTCCGTTAACATCTAAAGTTGGGCGAATAGAACCACGTTCCATCGTGGAATAACCATCCTCTCCCATTACCTCATCAATATCAAGTGCTTTGCAATATGCCGCTTTGCTGAAAGGAGCTTTTGCCATTTCAGCTCGTTCATTTTCAGATAAATCAACCACTTTATCGTAAAACCCTGGAATTGTAATTTTATTATCGTCATCATGTAATGACGCTATCATTTTCGCTAGAATGTTGATTGGATTTGCAACACAGCCTCCGTATAATCCTGAATGCAAATCTCTATTTGGTCCTGTCACTTCGACTTCAACATAGCTTAACCCTCTTAATCCCGTTGTAATTGAAGGAACATCATTGGCTAAAATTCCAGTATCTGAAACTAAAATGACATCTGCTATCAAGCGTTCATGATTATTTTTCACAAAAACACCCAAGTTTTCTGAGCCTACCTCCTCTTCGCCTTCAATCATGAATTTGACATTACAAGGCAATTCATTCGCATTCATCATTGCTTCAAAAGCCTTAACATGCATATACATTTGTCCTTTATCGTCACAAGATCCACGCGCGAAAATTGCACCTTCAGGATGAATTTCAGTTGTTTTTATTACAGGTTCGAAAGCAGGATTCGTCCATAAATCAATTGGATCTGCTGGCTGAACATCATAATGTCCATAAACTAATATCGTTGGAAGACTATCATCAATTAATTTCTCGCCATACACAATAGGATGCCCGGCTGTTTCGCAGATTTCAACATTTTCTGCTCCTGCTTCTTTTAGTCGTTTTGCTACTAAACTTGCTGTTTCGCGCACATCTTTAGAAAACTTTGTATCCGCAGAAACTGATGGTATCTTCAACAAGTCGATTAATTCTTCTAAAAATCTTTCTTTATTCGCTGAAATGAAAGCTTGTGTATTGTTCATGTAATTTAAATATTGATGAATTTCTCAAAAGTCGTTATTTTATTTTTAGTCTTCAAGATAATCTGGATTTTTAATTTTAAAATTGATTGAATGTAATCCTAGGTACTTTTCTTTAATGTAAATTTAGATTTCTAATAATCTCTGTACTTTATTCTCTTTATATGCAACCTATTGAGTAATTTTAGAGTCTAACGTATTTAGAAACTACTCATTATGAAAAAAATATTTTTTGGATTACTTGTATTAACAATATCACTACAATATTCAAATGGTCAGATTGTAATAGACGCTGCGCCAACTCCTTTTGACTTAGTAACCAATACTCTAATTGGACAGGGACTTGTAACTTCTAATATTACTTTTAGTGGTGATTTAGGACAAATTGGATTTTTTGATGCTAACGGGTCTAATATTGGATTAGATTCTGGTGTAGTTATGTCATCGGGGTTTGTTACCGACATTGTTCCGCCGAACATTCCTAGTTCTACTATAGGTGGTCCTGGCGATGCTGACGTTCTTGCTACAGCGCAATCAGTAACCTCAAATCCTGCTGCTGGCGACATAACAACCACAAATGATGCTGCCGTCTTAGATTTTGATTTCATCCCAAATGGCGATGTTGTTATTTTTCGATTTGTATTTGCTTCAGAAGAGTACTTAACTTGGGTCAACACTCAATTCAATGACGCATTTGGATTCTATATCTCTGGACCAAACCCAGCAGGTGGTGAGTATGACGTTGAAAATTTAGCTCTTGTTCCAGGAACTACTGAGCCTATTACAATTTCAACCATTCACCCTGGTCTTAATGCTCAGTATTACATCGATAATGCAGCTGGTGCGACTCATTCATTCAATGGCTTTACTGTGCCTATTGAAATTCGTTTTAATGTAATTTGTGACTCTACTTATAATTTCAAATTTGCAATTGCCGATGCTCAAGATGGTATTTTAGACACTGGAGTTTTTCTTGAAGGAGGAAGTTTTCAAGCCATTCCCGTTGATTTATCATTAGAAACAAATATTGACCCAACACTCTTTGGTGATTCCGTAATTATAGAAGGATGTGGCACGAATGCCGATTTTGTATTTACACGTCCTTCATGTCAATCTGGTGATTCTCTATACGTCTCAGTAGATGTAGCCGGTACGGCGACTAACGGTGTTGACTATACATTCATCCCTGATTCAGTCTTGTTTTTGCCTGATTCTACTTCTATTGTTATTCCGTTTTTCGCTTTTCAAGATGGTGTTTTTGAAGGTTTCGAAAGCGTAATTTTAACAGTTATTAATATTCTACCTTCTGGCGATACAATAGTCACCGTTGGTGAAATTTGGCTTCTGGACCAACCAGATGTTAATATTTTGGCTCATGACACTTCAATCTTTTGTTTCGTAGATTCGATAGATATCCTTACGTCAAGTTTTGATGGTGTTCCTCCATATTCATACTCATGGGACACCTACCCTGATACAAACGACTACTTAACCGTTCCTGCATCCGTCAATGGCACCATTGATTATTATGTTACAATCACTGATGCATGTGGTTTTACAAATATCGACACACTTACAGTAATTGTTAATGAAACTTTATTAATAGATTCACTAACTTCAATTCCTTCTGGTTTTGTGCAAGCACCAAATTGTTTGCCTTCAGGGGTCATCCAAGCTTTTGTCTCAGGACAAACTCAAGACATTGCTCTTGCTCAATATAACTGGACAGGTCCAAATGCTAATCCAGGTGTAATCAATGTTAACGGAACTGCCGCCAATGATGTTCCTCCAGGATGGTACTACTTCTCCGTTTCTGATGACGTGTGTTCAAAAATGGATAGCATCGAAGTTTTCATGGACCCGAAACCAATTGCGCAAATGTCGGCTGTACCTGCTGATGGTTGTACACCATTGAATGTACTTCTGTCGAACACAAGTCAAAATGCAACTTCTTATTATTGGGATTTCGGAAATTCAAACACGTTAAATGTTGGTAATTTGAGTAATCAATCCCAAACGTACACTACGTCCAGTCAAGTAATGTTAATCGCTTACGATGATTACTTCTGTAGTGACACAACCTTTATTGACATTGATATTATTATTTGTGGATGTATGGATCCAACGGCTTTAAACTACAATCTAGATGCTGTTGAAGACGATGGGAGTTGTTTATATCCTAGCCCTATTGTGATTGCTCCAAATGTATTTACACCGAATGGAGATCTTGATAATGATTTATACTTTTTAGATTTAATGCATACAGTTCATTTAGAATTGGTCATCTTAAATCGTTGGGGAGGAGTTATGTATGAGCTTGACTCTGATCTACTGACTACTTCACAAATTATTGGTTGGAATGGAATAGACAGAAGTGGAAACGAAGCAGGAGAAGGAACATACTTCTACAAATATGTTGCAACTGGAGTTGATGGGGATCAGGTTGATGGTCATGGATTCTTGCAATTGGTAAGGGAATAGTGCAAATTTAGAACACAAAAAAGCCTATTAATACTAATAGAGAAAGTTATGGTATGGATATCTTTCTTGAAAAATAAGTTTGACCTCTTTATAGAGTAACGCTTTTAGTTCTTCAATGTTATCTTTATTCGTAGCTGAAATAAATACACACTTCGTGTTATTCAATTTAGCCATCCAAGTCTTCTTTAGGTCCTCTAAAGAATAATTAAATGGCTCCATTGGAGTTAAATCATCTTCCTCTTTCTCTACGTATTTATAAGCGTCAATTTTATTGAAAATGACAATCACAGGCTTGTCCACTTTATCGATTTCAGCTAAAGTTTCACAAACCACATTATAGTGATCTTGAAAACTAGGATGCGCTATATCCAGAACATGCACTAACATATGAGACTCTCTAACTTCATCCAATGTTGACTTAAATGAATCAACAAGTTGATGAGGTAATTTCCGAATAAAACCAACTGTATCAGCAAGTAAGAAAGGTAAATTTTCAATCACGACCTTTCGAACAGTTGTGTCGAGTGTTGCAAACAATTTATTCTCAGCAAAAACATCGGATTTACTTAGCATATTCATAATTGTGCTCTTGCCAACATTTGTATAACCCACTAATGCGACACGAACCAATTGTCCACGATTTCCTCGTTGAACGGCTTTTTGTTTGTCAATACTCTTAAGTTTTTTTTGTAATGCAGAGATTTTATCTTGAATTAATCGTCTATCGACCTCAATCTGAGTTTCACCAGCTCCACTTCGCATGCCAATACCACCTTTTTCTCTATCAAGGTGCGTCCACAAACGTGTCAATCTTGGCAACATGTATTGCATTTGCGCCAACTCGACTTGCGTTTTTGCATTAGCAGTACGAGCGCGGCTGGCAAAAATATCTAAGATTAAAATGTTTCTGTCTACAATTTTTATTTCTAAAATCTTCTCAATATTACGAAGTTGTGAAGGTGAAAGCTCATCATCAAAAATGGCTACTTCAATATCATTCGCATTTATATACATTCTGATTTCTTCAATCTTACCTGTTCCAACATATGTTTTAGGATTTGGTTTAGGCAGCTTCTGAGTAAATCGATGCTTCGTAACACCTCCAGCAGTTTCTGCCAAAAACTCTAACTCATCAAGATACTCGGTAGCTTGGACTTCAGTAACTTCTTGGGTGATTACACTAATTAAGATGCAAATTTCTTCGACATCATCAACTAAAACATGTCCTTGACTCATACTTTGTTTGTTTACATCCAGCCTGCACCTAGACCTCTAAAAGGCCATGGGATAAATGCTAATATCAATATTAAAGCAATCAAATACGTTTTCAAAATTTTTCTATGCTTATTTCTCGAACCTTTCATCTTTTTCTCCGCATTACTTCTTCCCCTCGAAACAATTATTATCGCTAAAAGCATTCCTATTAAATGCTCCATTCCGTAAAAACGTAAAATCTCCTCTGACATCCACCCTTCTATAAAGTTCACCTTTGAAGAACTGAAATAGAGTCCTAAGCCAATAAGTAATTGAATATGTAGAAAAATCATTGCAAACAAGTTGATCATTTTATCCTTCTTCATATAATTCCCAGAATTCTGCGACTTTGCAGCATTCACAATTGCCACCAACAACAATATTAGTGCAATCCACCGTAATCCTGAATGTGCGTGTTTTAATGCTTCCATATCTTTTTTCTACAAAAGTAAAAAAATGTATGACTACAGGTCGTAGAATCGACTTAAGTCAAAATTATTTTATATTTTCACAGCACTCAATTACTCTTTGATTATGAAAAAAATACTCTTAATTGCAGTTCTTCTAACTAAATTCTGTGCTTTCTCCCAAATAATACCCAACAATGGTGCAATTGAATCTACACCTGCTTATTTTGCTTTAAAAAATGCAAGAATTGTCGTGTCTCCTTCTGAAACTATTGAAAACGCAACTTTACTAATTAAAGATTCTAAAATTATTAGCGTCGGGAAATTGACTAGAATCCCCAAGGATGCAGTTATTATTGATTGTAAAGGAAAAACCATTTTACCAGCATTCATCGAATTGAATTCTGACATTGGACTACCAAAAATTAAACGAGGCGAATACACCGGTCGGCAACAATATGAAAGCAACAAAAAAGGAGCTTATCATTGGAATGAGTCCATTCATCCAGAAATTAATGCAAATGCGATCTATTCTGGTGATGCAAAAAGTAATAAGGAATTAGTCGAAAAAGGTTTTGGGTTTGCTTTGACACACCAAAAAAATGGAATCTCTAGAGGTCAAGGAGCTTTTGTTTCTCTTACAGATGGCAAAGAATCATTGTTAACGATTGAAGATCTCAATAGCTTTTACTCATTTCAAAAAGGTGCTTCAAGGCAATCATATCCATCTTCTCAGATGGGAGCTATTGCATTATTACGTCAGTCTTTTTACGATGCTGATTGGTACAAAGCCAATTCAGAAAATAAAAATGTTTCGTTTGATAATTTACTGCAACAGCTGAATGGAAATAAATTTTTTGAAACCTCAGATAAATTCGAAATTATTCGAGCAAATAAAATCGCTGAGGAATTTAATTTGAAGTTTACTTATTTTGGTTCAGGAAATGAATACGAAATACTTGATCAAATTTCGTCTGTCAATTCAACAATTATTCTCCCTATTAACTTTCCAAAACCTTATGATGTAGAAAATCCATACATATCGCGACAAATACCATTAAGCGATTTAAAACATTGGGAAATGGCTCCAATGAATCCGATGCTGCTAAAGCATAAAGGTGTCAACATTTGCATTACATCGACTGACCATAAAACATCGGAAGACTTTTGGAGTCACTTGCGAGCTGCCATAAAACATGGCCTGACCGAAAGTGAGGCATTAGAGGCATTAACTACGATGCCTGCAATCACTATTGGCGCTGAGGAAATAGTTGGCACACTAGAAGCAGGTAAACTTGCAAGTTTCATTGTTTATGACAAAAACCCATTTATTGAGTCCGCTCAAATGATGGAATCATGGATGGTTGGAAAGCAAACTATCCACAAAACTTCACCAAATACAAACCTTGCTGGAGAGTATAATTTATCTATCAATAATCATAAGTTTCCATTTGAGATAAAGAAGAAAGGTCCTAAATTCTCCGGAGAGTTAACCTATGAATTTACAGATGAAGAAAAAGGTGTTTCTGACACGACTGCGAAGTTATTGATTATTAATAATGACCTGGACGTAACACTGCAGTTTAATATTCATAGCGCAGAATTAGATGGCAGTATAACATTACAAGGAAAAGCAAATTCCAGTTTCGGCGTTTTTGAAGGTGAAGGAATGCTACCAAACGGAGAATGGGTGAAATGGGCAGCAATTAAAACTAAAAAGACTGACGCCGAGAAATCCGAAGCAGCAACATTAATAATGGCAGACACAAATAATAGATCTTGGCTTCCTAATATGGCTTATGGATTTGATTCTATCCCTGAAACTACTGCCTTAGTTATCAAAAATGCTACACTTTGGACCAATGAAGAAATTGGAATTCTTAACAATGCGACTGTTGTAGTGAAAGAAGGTAAAATTGTATATGCTGGGTCTGGGAAATACAAAATTCCTAAGGGCAGCAAGATAATTGACGCTAAAGGGAAACACATCACTTCTGGAATTATTGATGAACATTCGCACATTGCGATTTCTAAGGGAGTGAACGAAGGAGGTCAAGCGATTTCTGCAGAAGTTAGAATTGGAGATGTTGTGAATCCTGATGATATTAATATTTACAGGCAATTATCTGGAGGTGTTACCACAGCACAACTCTTACATGGATCTGCTAACCCAGTTGGAGGCCAATCTGCTTTAATTAAATTAAAATGGGGGCATACAGCAGATGAAATGATTGTTGATCGAGCTGATGGATTTATCAAGTTTGCACTTGGAGAGAACGTGAAACAGTCGAGAAGTAGCAATTCAATTCGATTTCCACAAACGAGAATGGGTGTTGAACAGTTGTATTATGATGGCTTTCTTCGTGCTCGTGAATACGAAAAAGAATGGAGCGCATATCGATTAAACACTAAATTAAGTAAACCACGCAAGGATTTGGAATTAGAAACCTTAGTTGAGATTCTTCAAGGTAAACGATTTGTTACTTGTCATTCTTATGTTCAGTCTGAAATAAATATGTTAATGCATGTTGCTGATTCAATGGGATTCAATATCAACACCTTTACACATATTCTTGAAGGTTATAAAGTTGCTGACAAAATGGTGAAGCATGGTGTTGGAGGTTCAACTTTCTCTGATTGGTGGGCTTACAAATATGAAGTGAATGACGCAATACCTTATAACGCTGCTATTATGAGTAAACAAGGTGTTGTTGTTGCGATTAATTCTGATGATGCTGAAATGGGTCGGCGATTAAATCAAGAAGCAGCAAAAGGTATTAAATACGGAGGAATGACCGAAATTGAAGCGTGGAAAATGGTTACATTAAATCCCGCAAAATTATTACACATCGATGACCAAATGGGAAGTTTAAAAGAAGGTAAAGATGCTGATATTGTTATTTGGTCGGACAATCCACTTTCTATCAATGCTAAAGTTGAGTACACAATTGTTGACGGTCAAATTCTATACAGTCAAGAAAAAAATGCTGAATTGAGAAAAAGAAATCAGCAAGAGAAAGCTAGAATCATTTCAAAAATGCTTGCCGATGAGACTCCTAAGTTGGAAAAAAAGAGATTTATCAAAAAGAAAAAAGGGCATTTCCATTGCAACACACTAGGAGAAGAATTATCAACAGAAGAAAACCATCATTAATATGAAACAGATACTAATATTGACCTCATTGTTTATTGCATTTTCTTCTTTTGGACAGAAAACATCTAATATTCTACTTAAAAATGGTTTTTTACATGTTGGAAATGGGGAAACAATTGAAAGTGCTTTAATTGGAATTAAAGATGGGAAAATTGAACTCATTAAAAATTCTCTAGCATACACTTATACGGCGAGTGAATGGGATACAGTAATCGACCTAAAGGGTCAACACGTTTACCCAGGGTTTGTTGCTCCAAACTCAACACTTGGTATTACAGAAATTGATGCCGTTCGTGCTACTCGCGATTACGATGAAGTTGGATTGTTCAACCCTCACGTTCGTTCTCAAATTGCTTTTAATGTTGAGTCCAAAGTAATCTCTACAGTGCGAACAAATGGGGTGTTAATTTCACAAGCAACGCCGAGAGGTGGAATTATTTCTGGGACTTCCGCCATAATGAAGCTTGATGGTTGGAATTGGGAAGATGCTACAATCTCGCCGAACGATGGTATTCATTTGAATTGGCCATCAAGCATCTCTGGTGGCGGTTGGTGGGCAGAACCCGCTCCAAAATCTAAAAATAAAGATTACGACAAACAAAAAGATCGAATTTCTAACTTTTTTGAAATGGCTTCAGCCTACGCGAATACGACCAAAAATGAAAAGAAAGAGGCTCGATTAGAAGCAATGCGTGCTTGTTTTAATGGTGATAAAAGAGTTTATATTCATGCGGATGAACTGCAACAATTACTTGATGCAATTGAATTTGCCAAGCATTTCAAATTAAAATCACCCGTAATTGTTGGTGGATACGATGCTCACCTAATTACTGCACAATTAGTGGATGCAGAAATACCCGTTATGATTGTACGTCCGCATAGTCTTCCAGAAAATGAAGAAGACGATATTGATTTACCCTACAAGTTAGCCTCACTTTTACAAAAAGGTGGCGTTAGTTTTTGCATTCAGAACCAAGGCGATATGGAAGCAATGAATGCCCGAAATATCCCTTTTTTAGCAGGAACAGCGAAGGCTTACGGACTCACTGAAGAAGAAGCAATAAGAGCTGTTAGTTTATCGAGTTGTGAAATTTTAGGGATAGATGCTAAGTATGGCAGCGTTGAAAAAGGAAAATCTGCGACACTTTTTGTGTCCAAAGGAAATGCCCTGGACATGCGAACAAATAATGTAACTTTGAGTTTAATTGATGGGAAGTTTGTTAATCTTGAAAATTCACAAAGTATTTTGTACAAAAAGTATTCGAAAAAATATCAATAAAGAAATTCAGTGATTATCCAACTGGATTAATGTTTTCAAAAGTGACGATAATCATTAAAATGAATCGATTTTTGAAGAAGTTAGAATCAAAAAGTATAATCCAATTTAGAAACAGATACAATTGGAGAATTTCGTAAATGAACTTTTACCTTTCAATTGTTTTTGTATCTTTGATTATATTCATTCTAAACAAGAAAAAATGTCATTTGAATTACCAAAATTGCCATATGCATACGATGCATTAGAGCCACACATAGATGCTAGAACAATGGAAATACACCATTCTAAGCATCACAACGGATACACAACTAATTTAAACAACGCAATTGCTGGAACTGATCTCGAAGGGAAATCAATCGAGGATATTCTTAATGCTTGTACTGATATGCCTGCTGTTAGAAATAACGGTGGTGGATACTGGAATCATAGTCTTTTCTGGTCAATTATGAGTCCAAATGGAGGCGGTACACCATCAGGTGATCTAGGTTCTGCTATTGATTCAGCATTCGGTTCTTTTTCAAATTTCAAAGATGAATTTACAAAGGCTGCTGGGACACGCTTTGGATCTGGCTGGGCTTGGTTATGTGTTGTTGATGGGAAGTTAGAAGTTTGTTCAACAGCGAATCAAGATAACCCAAAAATGAATATCGGCTGTGCTGGAACTCCAATTTTAGGATTAGATGTTTGGGAGCATGCTTATTATTTGAACTACCAAAACAGACGTCCTGATTATATTAATGCATTTTTTAATGTTATTAATTGGGAACAAGTAGCCACAAATTTTTCTGACGCTAAATAAAATTAATTCTATATTAAGAATGCGAGGTGTACTTAGTGCCCTCGCATTTTTTGTAACAAAATATTGCGCATTCGTTATTTCATTAAACAAATGATATGCGAAACTCTCTCTCCAAAACTTTCTATCTTCTTTTCCTTCCTTTCATAATTGTTGCTTTTTCTTTTGAACCAAGCACCAAAGAAATCAACCTCATTGATGCCATTAAAGTTAAACTCATTAGTGCCAAAACAATTTCGAATGGAGCCTATAATGTCGAGTCAGTGGATATTTCAATCCAGAATAATACTGCTTCCCCACTTCGAATAAAAATTCCTTCAGAAACGTTGTTTAATCCAGCCGACAATGGAGAGCAAACATTAATTTTATTGGAAGATGACTTTATCACTTTGAAAGCGCATGATTCCTTTGAAGGTCATGTTTCTGCTTATTGTACCGAAGCCTCTGATCGATGTCCGACAAAAGGTACTCCTATGAAAATGACCATGAATCAGGACAAGAATCTCATTGCTATGATTCATTACTTAAAAGGCAAAACAATTAATGAAAGTAGTTTTCAAGATGCTGTTTGGGCGATTTCTGATGGTCACTCAATTTCTAACATTGAGTCATTTACAAAAGAAGATAAAGCCTTTCGAAAATACTTGGCAGCCTTAACAAAACAAGAAGATACTTGGTATACCTCACCGCGTAGTGTCAGGATTGACAATAATGGAAATTTCAATTACGAGACAGTAAACATTTCAGGTAGAATAGACTTTGAGTGTGAAAAAGGTGCAAGCGTAAGACAAGATATCTATAAAGCAAGTGGAGAAGCCATTTTCGTAAGTGAAAAATACATGACTGTGCAATCAGGGAAAGTGACTTATAAATTTAGGTTGAGTGTAAAGGGCTGGGAAAAAGGCGACTATTATATCCGTGTTCATGATGGAACGAATGATATTGTTAAGTATTCGCTTAAGGTCTAATTTTTTAGTGAGGAGTAGATTATGGTTATTCTTACATCATCAAAAGATGGGCTATAATTTTGGCTAATTATACCGTTTCAGGCATGTTGATCGCAATAACTTCTTTCACTTCTGGAGCGGCCTTTTTTACAGATTCTTCTAAACCAGCCTTGAGTGTCATCATAGACATAGAACAGCTTTGGCAAGACCCCAATAAACGAACAACCACAGTGGCGTCGTCTGTAATTTCAACAAGCTCCATATCACCTCCATCATTATGCAGAAATGGTCTTAATTGATCCAGTGCCTCGCGAACTTTAGATTCAATACTTGTTTTATCAATTTGCATGATCCGTTTTTTTCTCTTTTACAGATTTAACTTCTTCAACAAATATACGACTTAAATCTTCAAACGCTTTTGACATTAAAGTATCTTCTTGAAATACAGCTGGTTTACCTATGTCTCCAGATTCTCTTACACTTTGTACAAGCGGTATTTGCCCTAAAAATGGAACATCCATCCCAAGTGCTAAGTTTTTAGCTCCATCTCTCCCAAAAATGTAATATTTATTATCCGGTAATTCTTCTGGTGTAAACCAAGACATATTCTCAATAATACCTAACACAGGCACGTTAATCGAGTCCATTTTAAACATGTTCACACCTCGACGCGCATCTGCAAGAGCGACTTCTTGTGGTGTACTTACGATAATAACTCCATCCAATGGAACTTTTGAAACCAAAGACAAATGTATATCTCCAGTCCCTGGAGGTAAATCAATCAATAAATAATCCAATTCACCCCAATATGCGTCAGTAAACATTTGAGTTAAAGCTTTAGATGCCATAGGGCCTCTCCAGACAACAGCATTGTTTTGTTCTGTGAAAAAGCCGATCGACAGAATTTTAATCCCGTAACTCACGACAGGATTGATCATTGGTTTTCCCTCGACATCAATCATTGTTGGTTTTTCACCGACGACATCAAACATTGTTGGCATCGATGGTCCATAAATATCTGCATCCACAATGCCCACTCGATAACCGGCTTTTGCTAAACCACCCGCTAAATTTGCAGTGACTGTTGATTTTCCAACTCCTCCTTTACCTGAAGCAATTGCAATAATATTTTTTACTTGAGGCAATACTTTTCGATGTTCTGACAGCGCTTCTTTTGAAATGCCCGCAATTTCAACATCTAAAATTAACTCATTACCAAACGCTCGCTTCAGATTAAAATCTATCGCCTCTGTCATTCGTTTTTTTGCGTGCATTGCAGGGTTAGAAACTAAGACCTTAAGTTGAATAGCGTTTTCTGAAATTTCTAGTTTTTCAACCAGATTTGCTGATACAATGTCTTTTTTCAAATCGGGCTCCATTATTGCGCCCAAAGCTTCCAATACGTTTTCTCTTGATAATTCCATGATGATTTTTGACTACAATATTTTTAACTGTCAGATGTAGTCTTGAAGGACTTAATTGACTTTGCCATTAATTCTATGATCATTTTTTCGTAACCTTCCGGTCTCGACTTTAGTTCATAGGTTATACCATTGATTCTTTTTTGGCCGTAAACATGATAAGACTTGTGCTCAAACCCAACGGCTTTTGAAGCATTTTCCATACCTCCTACTATCAATGTTCTTTGATAAAGAATTAAATCCTCATCATCAATAATGTACTCAATTTTATAAAATGTTCTTTCTGCTAATAATTTTTTTTCAACAGAAACAAGATCATTGATATCTGCATAATCCTCAATTAACAGAGTGAAATTTTGGCCGACCTTAATTTCCCACTTAATATCAGATTGAACATGTGTAATCTCAGGAGTTGTGGAGGCTCCAATGTTTGCAGTTTCATCGGGTAGAGAAATGAAGCCATCAATTTCAAAATCAGATAAATTAAAGTCTTGGAATTCATAATATTCTTCACTTAATTCAATATCTTCAATATCACTTGAGTCTGAACTGCATGAGCTAACAAGAAACCCCCCTAGCACTATCGCTACTAATCCGGTTCTTGTTGCTAATAATGATATCAATTTCATACTTTATCTTGGCCTTATTATTTCTTTCTAGTTACAAATATACGAATTGCCATGCTTGATGAGAAGAAATAACTACATTATCATTACACCTTTGCGTCCAAGCATTGAAATCAGCTTCATATTCTCTTCAGTTATCGATTCTGGAACAAACACAAATTTCTTATCAAACATTACTTCGTTATTCCAATAACTTACCCAGAATTCATTGGCAATACCAAAAACATCTTTCATAATTGGTTCTATTTTGGCAGCTTCGTTCGGCAATAATACTTCAATGGAATGACGTAATGTTGATGTTTTAATCTTTTCACCTGTTTCATGATTTGTGCCGTAGCCTTTACTTGTTATCATGACTCCTTCAATAATTTCTTCTCCTAAATTCATTAGGTAAACATTATAAATTCGTTCCTGCAATTCTGTGAATTCTTCAACTACCGCAACTGCGATATTCTCTACTTTTGGACCTTCTAAATCTTGTCGCATTATTTTAATCCTGTGCTTTTTAATATTTCTCGCCCCAATTCAAGATATTCATCAAACCCGATTGGGTGTCCTATTTTAAATTTATTCTTTTCTAACTCAAGCTCTGTCCAGTTTTCATCACGTTCAAAATTTGGGGAACGACGGTCTCCTATTCGAACAATTACGATCTCTTCATCAGGAATTGTAATAATAAATTGTCCTTTAATACCACGGAAATAATTCACCTTTGATTGCTCATCCATATAAATCCATGTATGCAACCCATAGCGGTAATTAGGGATCTTTTCCTTGGTTAATAATGGAACAGGAGTAACCATTGCATTATAAAATTCTGAAGTAATAATTTGGTTATTATTGAAGTTTCCTTCGTTCAAAAGCACCATCCCGAGTCGAGCGAAATCTCTCGTCGATGCGTACATACAGCAAAAAGCCTTCTCATCTCCATTTTCTTTATCTAAACTCCAAAAAGCGTCATGTTCAGCGCCCATTTTCTTCCAAATTTTATCTTCGGCATAATCACTCAAATTTTGTTTAGTGGCTGCTTCAAGTATATAGCCTAACAATTGAGAATTTCCACTTTGATAGCGAAATACTTTTCCTGGAGATGATTCTACAGATTGACCTAATACATGACTGTATAAGTTACTTCCATAATAAGACTCTGCGTTGTCTGAGAGTGGGTTTTTTCCACTTTCTGACCAATCCAAGCCTGATGACATTGTTAACAAATGATGTATCGAAATTTTGTCTTTACCGTTCTCACAAAAGTCTGGTAAATAATCACAAACTTTATCTTCCACACTATTTATTGCTCCATCTTCTATTGCGATACCGATAAGCATCGCCACCATTGTCTTTGCTACAGAAAAAGAGTTCGATACTGTTTCTTTTGTATGACCACCCCAATATTCTTCATACATAAGGACGTCGTTTTTAAAAACTAGAAACGCCTTAGTCCCTAGGTTTTCCATTCGCGATCGTTGCTTATTAGTCAGTAAGAATGAATTTATAGCTTTATGTTCCTTTATTTTCGCTGTTTTTGACGCTTCAAAATGAATGACTTCATATGGGAACACATCTAGATCATAAATAGATGGACCCGTTTCTCCAACTAGATAGGTGTTTGCAACTCCTTTGTAAATGTAGAATTTCCCAGACAATACAATATAGAGATTAGCCGTAATAAAAAAGGCTAAGAAAGAATATCCTATAAATTTTATCGCTTTTATTAGTCGCTTCATAAAATGTTGCTTACTCTAAATATGAATACCCGAAAAGGTCAGCAAGTTTCGTTTTTACCACCTTCGTGATTTCTTGCATATCGATCTTTCGTCCTAATTCTCGTTCCATTGAAGTTACTGCTTTATCTTGAATTCCGCAAGGAATAATGTGAGAAAAATAAGACAAATCTGAATTTACATTAAAACCAATTCCGTGCATTGTTACCCATCTTGAGCTTTTCACACCAATTGCACAAATTTTTCTAGCTGTTGGTAAATCCCCATCAATCCAAACACCGGTTAGTCCATCAACACGTCCTGATTTTATACCATAATCTTCTAAAGTAAGAATTACTGCTTCTTCTAAAAAACGTAAATACTTATGGATATCAGAAAAAAAGTGGTCCAAATCAAAAATAGGATAAACTACCAATTGTCCTGGTCCATGATATGTTATGTCTCCACCTCTATTAATAGCGTAAAATGTGGCGTTATTCTCAGCTAGTGAAGTTTCATCGAGGAGTAAATTCTCTTTATCCCCACTTTTTCCTAGAGTATAGACGTGGGGGTGTTCACAGAACAGTATATGGTTTTTCGTTGCTTCAGTTGTTTCTCCATTTCGGACACTAATCTTTAGATTCACTGTAGAACGGAATATTTTCTCTTGATAATCCCAGGCTTCTTTATAGTCAATTAAACCAAGATTTTCATAGATTACTTCTGGCATTTTTTCTTTATGAGTAACGAATTTAACAAAAATAAGTTTTAAAAAACACATGCTTTCTTATTCTAGGCACCATTTAATATTAGTTTTGTTGAAAATTGATCGTTATGAAAGCAAAAACAGCAGAAGAAACACTAGCAATCACTACAAAACTAGTTCTTCCAAATGATACAAACACCTTAGGAAATTTATTTGGAGGAGAATTGCTTGCATGGATGGATGTTATTGCAAGTATCTCTGCTCATAGACATTGTAAACGAGTAGTTGTTACCGCTTCAGTGAATAATGTTTCTTTTCATTACCCAATTAAACAGGCGTCAATTGTTACTCTTGAAGCCAAGGTTTCTAGAGCTTTTAGTTCGTCCATGGAAATATTTATTGATGTCTATGTCGAAGATAATTTAACGGGAGCGAAAGTAAAATCGAATGAGGCGATTTATACGTTTGTTGCGGTGGATCAAAATGGTGGCCCAATTGCAGTTCCTAAGTTAATTCCAGAAACTGAGGAAGAAAAAGCGCGATACGAAGGAGCTTTGAGAAGAAAGCAGTTGAGTTTAATTCTCGCCGGAAAAATGAAGCCAGAAGATGCTTTGGAGTTGAAGAAGTTGTTTATCCCAGAGTAAGGCTTTCATTCTGTGAATTGCCAAAAGGCTATACCCTTCATTCACCAACAATTTCTTGGACATTCTGCTTCTTCATGCAATCAAAATGTTTTTTTGGACAATCTTGAAATCCGATTTTTGAGCATGGGCGACAATTCAATCCTTTTACTTCATGAATAGAGAATTTACCCTTAGCATTTGGATAATAAGGATACATTCCTAAATCTGGAACTGTGTTTCCCCAAACGGAATCGATTTGAACACTAAAACATGTTGCAATATGCATCATTCCTGTATCGTTGGTAATTAATCTTTTGCTCTGCTTCACAATACTTGCTGATTCACTTAAATTAAATCCTCCACATGCGTTTTTAATTATCGAGTTTGATGAAAGTGCGATTAATTCCTTCGCAAGATCTGCATCCATTGCTCCACCCATTAAGACAACGGGTTCTTTTAATTTCGAAATAATTTTAACCAATAACTCTTTTGGCATTTTCTTCGTTTTGAACTGCGCCCCAATCGCAATGGCAACGAACTCATTTGGTAAAACCCCTAACTTCTCTGTTACATTGACTTCATCATTCTCTGAAATGAAATATTCGGAAGGTTTCTGATCATTTTTCACTCCCAAAGAAGCCACTGTTTCAAAATAGCGATCAACAATATGCTTTCGAGGCATCGTATTGATTTTCAGTTGTACAAAGAACCATTTTTTCCAATTCAGTTTATTGATTGATTTTGATGGCCTTCTTAATTTGAATTTCAAAGATTTCGTTCGAAGGTTGTTGTGTAAGTCAATGATAAAAGCATACTTTTCTTTTTTCAAATCGTCAACAAGCTCATCAATATGGTTGTCTATCGTGTAAATCTTATCGATTCTAGGATTCTCTTGTAAAATGGGTGCGAACTGTTTTTTAGTCAAGTAATGTATTTCAATATTCTCTATTTGCTCTTTCAATCCTCTTAAAACAGGAGTGGTGAGAACAATATCTCCAATAGAACTAAACCGAACAACCAATACTTTCACAGTTCAAATATAAGGTTAAAGTTCTTTGTAAGCTTCATAAATTTGGGTCAAGAAAGCGTTTCCCTTAGCAATTTCCTGTTCTTTAATGTCTTTTGGAAATGAGGTTTCCAAATATTGCTTCATATCCATTTGATAAGTCATAGCACCATGTTTCGTAACCCAACCATATCCACGAATTATCGTATGCAAAGCAAATTCTGGTGCATTTGGGTTTAATAAATCTTTACTCCAAGGATACTGGGTAGCATCTCCATTCATCTGAGTCATAAGAGTGGCAGCCAAATCTGATTGAGAACCAATTTTGTCAATCCTCACTCCTTTGTATTCTTTTTTTAGTGGTTCTCCCCACAGCAATAATGGAACCCTGTAAAAACCATTCAGATTTGGATCAACCATTCCAGGTGCTGCGTGTCCATGATCAGCAATAAAAACAAACAAGGTGTTTTCAAACCAATCCTGTTTTTTACAATTCTCAATAAAATCATTCACACAGCCATCAGCATAAATGATGGAATTCATGAAGTTTTTTTCCTCCCCTTGCCAATTTTGATTTTTTGCAGATGGATGATCATAGGGCGAATGTGTACTACCCGTAAACGCACAATGCATAAAAGGTTGCTTTGTGTTGTTCATTCTATTGATGAAAATACTGAACAAGTCTTCATCGTAATAATTTAATTTACCTCGTCCCAAATTTGTTGGAAAATCGTTCTCATCAATAACATCATCAAAACCATGATCCATAAAGTAACCGCCAATGTTTCCATATTTTAAATCACCACTGAACATATAGTGAGACGTGTATCCCCAATCTTCAAAATCTTGGTTTAGTGAGCGTAGTTTTCTGTGTTTTTCTGGTTGCAGTGAAATAGAAATGCCTGGAATTGCGGGGTTTCCGCTGAAAATACTCGAATTACCAATTTCCGACGTATGCCCTGTCGAATATAAGTTGGTGAACAACAACCCTTCTTGTGATAACCGATCAAAATTTGGAGTAGATCCTTTGTTGTTATTACTTAAGCCACTCACAGCTTCTGCCGACCAGCTTTCTAAAATCACAAATACAATGTTCGGGCGTTGATTATCTAATATTCTCACGTCATGCTCACGCGGGTAATCATAAAGTTCTTCAACAATTTTCTCTGCTTCCAGCTTATCCACTTTAGGAATTAAGCCATCGATATCAGATTTGTTATAAAGCAAATAACTGTTCCCAAAATAATAGGTTGAATTGACTGATAAATCATTCGCTACATGATTATTGGTGAAATAAGCAGAATCAATATTAATTGGGATTTGTTGCCACCCTCCACGAGCGAGAAGAAACAATCCAACAATCATAGCGCTTAAAAAAATGATTGCAGTTGGTATTCGCTTTATTAATTTCATCGAGGTTCCAAACTCCTTTTTGAAAAAGAGAAACTTAGATAGTTTCCATCCAAATGTTACTTCTAAAATAGAATAAATAACAAACCAAATGGTCATTCCATAATCTGCCGTTCTAAAAACCTCATCTGGATTAGAAAGGTGCATGAAAACTCGAGAAGTTAACTTATGATTCCATTCAGCGTAGGCATTTATTTCTCCAGAGTGAATAAATGAAACAATGATTAGTTCAAAAAGTAAAACACCAAAAAAGACGATTTTTGTCCATTTTACAGGATGTAAAAAACGAATCGTCAATGCCAAAAGAGGCAAAAGGCTTAGGTAAGCTCCCGTTGTTATATCTAAACGGATGGAATAAAAGAAAGTCAAGAACCAATCTCCCCAAAAAACATCTTGGAATTTATCCCAATTGTGAATAGAAAACAGAATCCTTTGAAAATCAAAGACGATAATCCAAAAAACAAGAAGTTTTAATGTCGCACTAAATACATATCGGAGATTCTGCATACGGTAAAGGTATTTAAATAGAAAATATAACGAGTAAACAACCTCATTAATTGTATCTGACAATTTTCAAATTGACAATTGTGTTCATTCACTTCAATGCATTATTAGGGTGTTCAAATGATTATTTTCGATTAAAACTTGCATTGTACCATTGAAAATTCTATTTTTGCACCCTTAAAAATAGATAACAAAAAATTATGGAATCAATGATTATTTATATGCCAATAGTAGCAGCCTTAATTGGTCTTGCATACATGTTGGTGAAAAAGTCTTGGGTAATGAAACAAGACGCAGGTGATGGTAAGATGAAAGAGATCGCAGACCACATCTATGAAGGAGCGTTAGCATTCTTAAATGCTGAGTACCGATTGTTAGCAATCTTTGTTGTGATTGTAAGTGCTGCTTTAGCTATAGTTGCCTACTTCGTTGATACAACTAGCTACTTAATTGTAGTTGCCTTTATTTTCGGAGCTTTATTTTCTGCAATTGCAGGTAATATGGGAATGAGAATTGCGACTAAAACAAACGTAAGAACAACACAAGCTGCTCGTACAAGTTTACCTCAAGCATTGAAAGTTTCTTTCGGTGGTGGTACTGTTATGGGATTAGGTGTTGCCGGTTTAGCTGTTTTAGGTTTAACTGTTTTCTTTATCGCTTTCTATAACCTGTTTATGGGAGGTGGAGAAGCGTTTTCTACAGATAAAATGACAATAGTGCTTGAAACTTTAGCTGGATTCTCTTTAGGAGCTGAATCTATTGCATTGTTCGCACGAGTTGGTGGTGGTATTTATACCAAAGCTGCTGATGTTGGAGCTGATTTAGTGGGTAAAGTTGAAGCGGGAATTCCTGAAGATGACCCAAGAAACCCAGCGACAATTGCTGATAACGTTGGAGACAACGTTGGTGATGTTGCAGGAATGGGAGCTGATTTATTTGGTTCTTATGTTGCGACTGTATTGGCTGCAATGGTATTAGGAAACTATATCATTCGCGACAATGATGGTATAATGGAAGGTTTTGATGGAATGGGACCGATCTTATTGCCTATGGCAATTGCTGGTGTTGGTGTTATCATTTCTTTGATTGGAACAATGTTGGTAAAGATCAAATCGAATGATGCGAAGGAGAAAGACGTTATGGGTGCTTTAAACATCGGTAACTGGGTTTCTATTGCTTTAGTTGCAGTTTCATGTTACGGATTAATTACTTGGATGTTACCAGATACGATGATGATGAGTTTCTTCGGAGAAGAGCTTGTTGAAATTAGCGCAATGCGTGTATTTGGTGCAGCAATCGTTGGATTAGTAGTTGGTGCTGTAATTTCTTCTGTTACTGAGTACTATACAGGGTTAGGTAAAAAACCAATTTTGAAAATTGTTCAACAATCTTCCACAGGTGCTGGAACAAACATTATCGCAGGTTTAGCGACAGGAATGATTTCTACATTCCCAACAGTTCTATTGTTTGCTGGAGCAATTTGGAGTTCTTATGCTTTCGCTGGATTCTATGGTGTGGCATTAGCTGCTTCTGCAATGATGGCAACAACTGCTATGCAATTAGCGATTGATGCTTTTGGACCAATTGCAGATAACGCAGGTGGTATTGCTGAAATGAGTGAACAAGATCCAATAGTTAGAGAGCGTACGGATATCTTAGATGCTGTTGGTAATACAACTGCTGCAACTGGAAAAGGATTTGCGATTGCATCTGCTGCATTAACATCTTTAGCTTTATTTGCTGCTTACGTTACTTTCACTGGAATTGATGGAATTAATATTTTTAAAGCGCCAGTATTAGCAATGTTATTTGTCGGTGGAATGGTCCCAGTTGTATTTTCTGCTTTAGCAATGAATGCTGTTGGTCGTGCCGCAATGGAAATGGTAAACGAAGTTCGTCGTCAGTTTAGAGAGATTCCAGGAATTATGGAAGGAACAGGTAAACCAGAATACGATAAGTGTGTTGCAATTTCTACTGAAGCTTCATTGAAACAAATGATGTTACCTGGGCTTTTAACGATTGGTTTTCCATTGGTAATTGCATTTTTACCGTTGTTGTTCGGAATGGACAACCTAATGGTTGCTGAGATGTTAGGTGGCTATATGGCAGGTGTTACTGTTAGTGGTGTTCTTTGGGCTATCTTCCAAAACAACGCAGGTGGTGCTTGGGATAATGCTAAGAAATCTTTCGAAGCTGGAGTAATGATTAATGGTGAAATGACTCACAAAGGTTCTGCTGCTCATGAAGCTGCAATTACTGGAGATACAGTTGGTGATCCATTTAAAGATACTTCTGGACCATCAATGAACATCTTAATTAAATTAACATGTTTGATTGGTTTAGTAATCGCACCTATCTTAGGGGATGCTCATGGTGATACAACTAACGCTGGAGTTTGTGCTTCTCCTAATACAGAATGTGCAAAGGGAAAAGCTTGTTGTGATGATAAGAAAGAGTGTTCAGCGTCTACTTGTGACATGTCTAAATGTTCTGAAATGACAAAGGAAGAATGTGCTGCTATGTGCGAAGAAAAAGGATGTTCTGATGAAGAAAAAGAAAAATGTATGTCTATGTATGACGAAGACGGAAAGTTCATCGGAGATGCAGTTGAAAATACAGCAGAATAAATTTAATAGGTCAAGTAAGACCCATCAATAATATTAAAACGCTCTGAGAAATCAGGGCGTTTTTTGTGCATTTTTTGTTCGGAAAAAGTGCTATATACTTGAACCCCAGATAAAATCCCTAAAAGAACATCATCTTATTTTGGGAAGGGAATGTGCACAATTAAAAACAGTATTCTTTTTGAATTACGATTGATACCTTACGTTGAGATGTATCCAAATTGACCTACCAAGCCTTAACATTAATGGCCATGCAATTAAAAACGCAACAATCATCATCGTAAAATATCCCCATACCATCATTCCGTCAGCGAATAGTGCCGCAAATAAAAATGGGACTTCTATAAGAATTACAATTGGATAGCTTGTCCAAAGTGAACCAAGCCAAAATCCTGGCTCCATATCATAGTGTAATTTACAGTTTGAACACTCCTTAGGCATTTTGAGTAATTCTCCAAACACAATTAAACCTTTTCGTGTAAAAAGTTCTCCTGATCTACATCTTGGGCATTTTAAACCAACGATAGATTTGTACAAGGAAATTGTATTGTTCTTCAATATTATCCAAAAAAAAGATGTTTTACAACGCCTTTCTATTAATATTCAAATGTGTCCATGAAACTCGTATTGAAGTCTCCGGAATTAAATTTAGGATCTTCCATGAGTTTTTGATGAAAAGGTATTGTTGTTTTCACGCCCTCTATAATATATTCCCCTAGAGCTCTTTTCATCTTAAGAATCGCTTCTTCTCTAGTTTGCGCTACAACAATTAATTTAGCAATCATTGAATCATAATAAGGAGAAATCTCATACCCAGCATAAACATGTGTATCTATTCTAATACCATGTCCTCCGGGAGCGTGATAAATTTCAATTTTTCCTGGAGATGGCCTAAAGTTTGCGTCTGGGTCTTCTGCATTAATACGGCATTGGATTGCGTGCATTTTAGGAATCAAGTTTCCTCCTGTAATTTTCTCGCCAGCCGCCAATTTAATTTGTTCTTTGATTAAATCATAGTCGATTACTTCTTCAGTAATGGTATGTTCAACTTGAATTCGAGTATTCATTTCCATGAAATAAAAATCTCTGTTTTTATCCACTAAGAATTCAACAGTACCAACACCTTCGTAATTAACGGCTTTAGTAGCTTTAATAGCTGCTGCTCCCATTTTCTTTCTCAATTTCTCGGTCATGAATGGAGAAGGTGTCTCTTCCACTAATTTTTGATGACGTCGTTGAATAGAACAATCTCTTTCAGACAAATGACATGCATTACCAAACTGATCCCCGGCAATTTGTATTTCAATATGACGAGGTTGTTCGATGAACTTCTCCATGTATAAGGCATTATTTCCAAATGCCCCAGCTGACTCTGCACGAGTTGCATCCCAAGCAGCTTCCATCTCTTCTTCTTTCCAAACCACTCTCATCCCCTTACCACCACCACCGGCAGTTGCTTTAAGTATGACAGGGTATTTAACCGTTACAGCCGTTTTTATAGCATCATCAAGATCTTTCAATAATCCTTTTGATCCTGGAATACAAGGCACACCGGCTTTTAACATTGTTGATTTAGCATTCGCTTTATCTCCCATACCAGAAATCTGTTCAGGAGTTGCCCCGATAAACTTAATATCGTGCTCATCACAAACTTTTGAAAATTTCTCATTCTCAGAAAGAAATCCATAGCCAGGATGTATTGCATCTGCATTTGTAATTTCTGCAGCTGCGATAATATTTGCAATAGACAGGTAAGATTTTGCACTTTCAGCAGGCCCTATACAGACCGCTTCATCCGCAAAACGGACAGGTAAACTATCTTTATCAGCTGTAGAATAAACTGCAACCGTTTTTATACCCATTTCTTTACATGTACGAATAATCCGTAATGCAATTTCACCTCTATTGGCAATCAATATTTTTTTGAACATGCCTTAAATTTTATGGTTATTTTTTAGCCTTGCTTAATAAAAATAAACAGGACATGAATAATTTATTTATGCAGTTTGACTAAAATGGGTCGACTAAAAACAACGGCTGATCATATTGAACTGGAGCTGAATCGTCAACCAATACCTTTACGATTTTACCAGTTACTTCTGCTTCAATCTCATTGAACAATTTCATCGCTTCAATTACACAAATTGTATCTCCTTGTTTAATTGTTTCACCAACTGAAACAAACGGGTCTTTATCTGGACTAGATGATCTATAAAATGTCCCAATCATTGGAGACTTCACAGTAATGAATTTTGAATCTTCATCTTTATTTTCTACCACTTTCTCTACTGCTGGAGCTAATACTGGAGGGGCTACTGGTGCCGCAACCTGAGCCATAGGCGTTGAAGCCTGAACAATGATTTGTTTTTCTTCTCTGCCTCTTTTATCGTCTGATTTAATAACGATTTTAAAGTCTTTTTGTTCGATTTCCACCTCGTTTACACCAGATTTAGCGACAAACTTGATTAAGTCTTGTATTTCTTTGATATTCATTTCTTACAGGTTTTAATATGTTAAAAATAGTATTTTTTAGGAATTATACGCCCATTTTAGATAAACTGACCCCCAAGTGAATCCGCCACCGAAAGCTGACAGTATTAAAACGTCTCCTTTTTTCAATTGCTTTTCATAATCCCAAAGACAAAGTGGAATTGTCCCAGATGTAGTATTTCCGTATTTTTGAATGTTAATCATTACCTTTTCATCAGGCAATCCCATTCTTTTTGCAGTTGCATCTATGATTCTCAAGTTTGCTTGATGTGGCACTAACCAATCTACATCTTCACTCGCCAAGTTGTTCTTTTCCATTATTTCTGCAGAGACATCCGCCATTTTTGTAACCGCAAATTTAAACACTTGTTTACCTTCTTGTTTTACAAAATGTTGTCTATTCTCAACTGTTTCCATAGTTGGAGGGTTTAATGACCCCCCTGCAGGCTGTACTAGAAATTCTCTACCAGCTCCATCATTTTCAAGAATAAAATCTTGAACTCCGAGTCCTTCATTATTCGGTTCTAGCATAACTGCACCAGCTCCGTCACCAAAAATCACACATGTTGTTCTATCCTCATAATCAACAATCGAAGACATCATATCAGCTCCAACAATGACTACTTTCTTGTACTTTCCTGTTTCAATAAATTGAGATGCAGTTGACAATGAATAAATAAAGCCTGAACAAGCCGCGTTAAGGTCAAATCCCCATGCATTTATTAGTCCCGCTTTATCACAAATAACATTTGCTGCACTTGGAAAGGGAAAATCCGCTGTTACAGTGCCAACAATAATCAAATCAACATCTTCCGCTTTTGTGTTTGTTTTTTCTAAAAGACCCAAAACTGCAGCAGTCCCCATATCTGATGTAGCCCCGTCTTTCATTATTCGTCTTTCCTTAATTCCAGTTCTTGAAGTTATCCATTCATCATTGGTGTCAACCATTGCAGAAAGTTCTTCATTATCGAGAACATAATCAGGTAAAAAGCCTTGTACTCCTGTTATTGCCGCTGTAATTTTATTCATAACTCAAAAATCTATTGTTCAATTGTTTTGATTACAAAATACTATTTATATTATTAAGCTCAATAAAAGAAAGAAAGGCCACTCAAGATCAATTCTTGGTCGCCTGACAGATAGGATTTTTCTCCTATCTTAAATTCTATTTGCTCTGAATTCACAATAAAGGAATTAACGCTTTGCATGTTTTCAGTTAATAATACATTGGTACTTTTCTTCATAAAGAAGAGCTAAAGCACAGTATTAAATTGCAACTTCTTTCTCAGCTACAACTTTACCTTTATAGTATAGTTTTCCCTCATGCCAGTGAGCGTGGTGAAACAAATGTGGTTGTCCAGTTGTTGGGCAAGTTGCAATGTTTCTCGCTTCCGCTTTAACATGCGTTCTTCTTTTGTCACGTCTCGTTTTCGAGATCTTTCGTTTAGGATGTGCCATTCTACTTTATTTATATAAATTCATTTTCTATTACTACCACCTTACTTATAAGGCTTCTTTTTTGAAGATAATTCTTTCAACGCTTTCCATCTTGGGTCAACGTGCGTATCGTCTTCATTATTTTTTTCTTCTTCTGACGTCTCAGATGAACTAACATCTTTATCGACAATCTCTTCAGACACCAAGATATACTCTTCTAAGATATTCAGCATTTCTTTGTTGCAAGCACCGTCGTCATGTAATTTACGAGAAGGGATTGAAACAGAAATAAACTCTAAAATGGTTTCACTGATATCTAACTCATATTCTTCAGGATAAATAATAATTAATGTTTCATCATTGGATGGTTGAGAATCAAACTTATAAATTACCTTATATGCTCCATTAACATCAACACTCAATAAATCATTACATCGATCACAATGTGATTCAACATAGCCACTAATTTTATAATTCCCAATTAACATCGTTTCCTTTTTCTCAAAAGAAAGCTCTACTTGAACTTTTCCTTTTCGAATAATTGAGTAATCAAAGTTGTCAAAGAACGAGTTAGTAATTTCAAATTCGAATTTATGAATCCCTATTTTTAAACTTACAAATGGGATGATATATTCGTTATTTGTCTTCACTTTCTCAATTTCAAAGTCCTATCACACAAAAGATAGGGGCGCAAAGGTAGCAATTATTAAACTAATCTACTATTCTCTGTGTAAAAATTCTATTTTTTTTCTAGCGGCCCTCTTTCCACGTTTTCTTCTCACTAATAGCAAGAGGGTTTTTATTAATTTCTTTCTCTATTAAATGATTTCTATACACATCAATTGCAAGGTAAATTGCATTCCTCATAGAGTCCCCGGAAGCCTTGTTTTGGCCAACAATATCATAAGCCGTTCCATGATCTGGTGACGTTCTAACAATTGGAAGTCCTGCTGTAAAGTTAACCCCTTCATCAAAAGACAGAGCTTTAAATGCGGCTAATCCTTGGTCGTGGTACATTGCTAAAACTCCATCGTATTGATAACGAGAATCTGAACCAAAAAACCCATCTGCTGGAAAAGGACCAAAAGTTAAGATGCCTTGATTCGAGGCTTTTACTATTGCCGGAGAAATTGATTCATTCTCCTCTGACCCCATTTTACCATTTTCTCCTGCATGTGGATTCAACCCTAAAACTGCAATCTTCGGTCGTTTAATCCCAAAATCCTTTTTCAAAGAATCATTAAATGCGGATAATTTAGCAAGAACTTTTTCCACTGTCACGGTTTCAGAAACTTCCTTAAGAGGAATATGACTCGTTACTAAGCCGACTCGAAGTGATGAAGAAACCATTAACATCAATGCTTCATCTTCTCCTGCTAAATCAGCTAAATATTCCGTATGCCCAGGGAATTTAAACCCCGACTTATTCATAGCGTGCTTGTTTATTGGAGCCGTTACAAGTACATCTATCTTCCCTGACGCTAAATCTTGTGTCGCTTTTTCAAGCGATTCGAAAGCATGTTTACCACCATCTATTGTTGGTTTCCCTAGATCAAATGGAATTTCATCGTCCCAAATTTTTACAACATTAATTTTATTCAACTGAATATCTTCAATCGAATTACAGCTGTTGTAATTTAACTCTCCCTCTAGATCATCAACTGCATTCAAAGCCTTTTCATGAAATAAAAACACTTTATTAGATGCATAAATAATAGGTGTACAACCGACCAATAATCGAGTGTCAGAAAGTGCTTTCATGATCACTTCAGGGCCAATACCATTTAAATCACCTATCGATATTCCAACTTTAACATTTGGTTGGGTATTCAATTCCTTTTTTATCCGAGAATTCGTATTCATCATGAATTATAGCTTTTAAAAAATTGATACAACAAACGTACACCAACACCTGAACCACCTCTAGTTCTGTATGCTGTTGTTTTATCTAACCATGCTGGTCCAGCAATATCCATGTGAATATAAGGAGCTTCAACAAAATTCTCAAGGAATTTTCCGGCTGTTATCATTCCGGCTGATGGACCACCAAGATTTTTTAAATCTGCGATAGGCGACTTTACTTCTTCTCCATATTCATCCCAGAAAGGAAACTCCATTGTTCTTTCATAGCATTCATCTCCTGCAGCAGCCAATTGTTTTAATAAGGATGGATTCGCATTCCCCATGATTACAGTTGCATGTTCCCCTACTGCACGATGTGCTGCCCCAGTTAAGGTCGCCGCATCTATTACTAATTCAGGGTCATATTTTGAGGCATAAGAAAGTGCATCAGCCAATATCATTCGGCCTTCGGCGTCTGTATTGAGCACCTCAACAGTTAATCCATTGTACATTTTAACAACATCTCCAGGTGCATATGCATTTAAACCTGGTCGATTATCTGTTGATGGAATCAATGCAATAATATGTAAAGGTAAAGCTTGTTTTGCTGCCAAATAAATAGCTCCCATTACGGTTGCTGCTCCACCCATATCACTTTTCATTATATCCATAGAGTTTGCTGTTGGCTTCAAGCTAAGTCCGCCAGTATCGTAAACAACTCCCTTACCAACCAACACTAAAGGTTTATTGTTTTTGGCGTTCTTAGGCTTATATTCTACAATTGAAAATGTTGGGGGGTCAATTGAACCTTGATTTACAGAAAGTAAACCACCCATTTTCAACGCTTCGATTTGTGCTTTTTCTAAAACCGTTACTTCTAAATTAGCTTCTAGTCCAAGTGTTGTGATTTCTTCTGCTAGCTGTTCTGCATTTAAAAATGAAACAGGCTCATTAACCATATCTCTTGCCCAGAAAACAGCGGTTGTGATATTAAAGAGTTCCTCTATAGCATCATCTCCAAAAGAATCATCCACAAGAATTGACTCTATTTTATATTGTCTTTTTTCCGTGTCTTTAAAGTACTTCAAAAATTGATAACTGGACAATAAAAACCCTTCAAGTAAGTGATAAGTGGACTCTTTTGATCCTAAAAATGCAATTTCTTTTATGTCTACATTCAAATTTTGTCTAATCTTCGCACCTGAAGCTCTATTTTTTTCTGTTACATCATTCTTTTTGATAAGGAATGTTGTTGAATTTAGCGTTGAAATCATTTTAAATTCCTCATCTAATTCAAGAAATGCTGTAAACAATTCTCTGTCATCATTAGAAATAGACGATGGAATATTATTCGAACTGCCTATTATTACTCTGTAATCAGCATTATTCAATTTACTTTCTGCAGTTAACTTCATTCTTGGAGATTTAAGACTACGAAAGTAATCAAGTTTGTTGAATTATTCAATGTATTCTGAGAATGAGAGTTGTGCACTTTTTTCAGGTAAATACTTTCAAAATAGTCTGCGAATATCTAAAACTCTTTGTATATATCCAGATGTCTCTAGAACGCTAATAACAACCCCTGAGTGTTTTTTTGAGCTCGAGCAATGAATGAATCGTACCTCTCCCTCTTTGTTTTCAAGTACAATGCCAACATGGCCAACAGTTTTACTGCCTGGTGCTGTTCCAGAAAAAATAATGCAATCACCTTTGCGACAATTTTCTTTCGAAACTGATTCTCCTTTCATTGCAAAAACCGAGCTTGTTCTTGCATCTGAAATTTCCTGACTTTTATAGACATACGAAGCGAACCCCGAACAATCAAAACTCACATTAGGTCTTGAAGTTCCCCACACATATTTAACCCCTAATTGAGATCTGGCTATAGAAATGAGAGAATCTGCTTTACATTGCCAAAGTGAATCCTGCGCTAAAGAGGTAAAGCTGCTAATGAATATGAGAATAAATACTGTTCTTTTCACTTTGCAAAAATAGGGAAGAAAAGCGATGTAAAAAAATAAGTTAAAGTCAGAGCGTACAATCAATTTTCCTTCTCAAAAAAATCATACTCGAATTTTTCAATTTGCAAAAACTCATTTTCTTTGTTGCAAAAGTTAATCTTGTGTATTGTTTGAAAAGGTAAATTGTCTTTAAATACAAAAGTTGACACCTTTCCAGTAATAAATACATCATTATTAAAAGTAGAGTCAATAAAGCCAGTACAGATTCCTTGCTCATTGTATTCTAAATATTTAATATTAATAAATGGGTCAAGAGATGAGTTAATCTTTTTTGGGTGTATTCCTTCTTCAAGGTATGTATAGCTTATAACTTTTGATTCATTCACTGTATTCTCCACTTGATATGACTTCACAGGTTTCTTTGGCGTGCCAAAGACTATAAGGTCGTTTGGATTAGGATTAAGAATAGAATCTACTGAAAGCACTCCCCAGTTTTTTTTCTTTGTTAAGAAGAATAATCTACCCCCAGTTTTTTCGTCAGAGTAGATAAGGAATTTAGCGTTATACTCTTCCTTTTTATGTCGAATAGCATGTTCTGTAGAGGCTTTCATCTCTCTGCCAAAGAAGTTTATGACGTTCAAAGTTGAGTAACCATATGAATCTGGAGTACCTTTATATGAATACAGTAAGGAGTCAATGCAATACCGCTCATAATAGCGGGCCACATTAATTGACGTCACATAGCCCTCAGAAGAAAATGAATAAATTTTAATTTCTTTTAGCCCTGGACTGTCTTCTTCATTATTGCTCGAATTGTAAAGTTTTCTTTTAATGCATTTAATTCCTTTTGCTCTAATTATTGAATCGTTGAACCAAAGTGGAAAGGAGATATTGTCTTCCGTTGAATTGTACATTTGAGTCATATTGAAGATAAAACTCTTTGGAATTTCAGAATTTTGACCACTTATGTGTTCTTTTTTTTCTTGGCAAGAAAGCAACACTAAAGCACATCCAAACGTCATGAAAAAGTGTCTATTCAGCATATGTAAACTTAAGCAACTAAACTGAGTTATTCAAAAAAAGAATGGGTTATTACAAGTCTGCAGATTCAATAATAGACACCCACTCATCTACTGTTTTGGCATCAGCAATTTTCTGTGCTCCAGATTGAGTTCTGCGTAATACAATCAAAGTACCACCCGAATTCAACTTTTCACCAAAGTCATTTGCGATTGAACGAATATAAGTTCCTTTACTGCAGCAAATTTCAAAATCTATTTCTGGAAACTTTTTGGTATCAATGGAGAAAGAATAAATATTAACAGTGTTTTGCTTCATCTTAACCTCCACTCCTTCTCTCGCCAATTCATAAGCACGTTTTCCGCCTATTTTCTTTGCGGAAAATATTGGTGGAGTTTGTCGTTGTTCTCCAAGAAAACTTTGTGTGATTTCTTTTAACATCTCTTCCGTAATGTGGTCAGTCGGATATTCTTTGTCGAATTCAGACTCTAAGTCGTATGAAGGGGTTGTTTTTCCCAATAAAATAGTTCCTGTATATGTTTTCTCCCCAATCATTATATCATTGATGAGTTTTGTGTGTTTACCAATGCACAAAACCAACAGACCTGATGCTAAGGGGTCTAAAGTGCCAGCATGACCAACCTTTATTTTCTTAATCCCCAACCGTTGTTTTAGGTTCCATCTGATTTTGTTGACAACATCAAACGAGGTCCAATTCAATGGCTTATCAACCAAAATTGTACTTCCAAGACTAAATTCTTTTAACAACATTCTTTTTCAATGGTTTACAATTAATAAGAGGACGGTCACTTGACTGACCATGCAATTGCAATCAACCCAACGGCAAAGCAATAGTAAGAAAAGTAGGATAACTTACTTTTTTTAACAAGACTAATCATCCATGTGCAGGCAACAATTCCGGTAATAAATGCTGCAATAAACCCTACGCTTATCACTGTAATAGATACATCTTCCGTAGTGAATTCACTGCTAAATAAATCCTTCGCCATTTTACCAAAAATAAGTGGTACGACCATTAAAAAAGAAAACCGTGCGGCTTTCTCTCTGTCAACTCCAAGAAGTACAGAAGTGCCAATCGTTGCTCCAGATCTTGATATTCCAGGTAATATTGCAATGGCTTGAGCTATTCCGATAATTACAGCGTTTTTTGTGCTAATATCCCTCACCGTATTCTTTGCTCTGTCTGCTAAAAATAAGAGTAAACCGGTAACAATTAACATTAATCCAACTAACAGCACCTGTCCTCCAAAGAAGCTTTCAATTATATCATCATATAGCACACCAACTATGGCTGCTGGAATCATGGAAAGAATGATTTTTATAGAAAACAAAAAATCATCATTCAATTTAAATTGAAATAACCCTTTAACGATTTTAATAATATCTTTTCTAAAAACGACAACTGTACTCAACGCTGTTGCGAAATGCAGGACAACCGTCATCATCATACTGGATCCACCTGACAATTCTTGTCCTTGTATCGTTTTAACTAACTCAAGGTGTCCGCTACTACTGACAGGTAAAAATTCTGTCAATCCCTGAATGATTCCAAGAATAATTGCTTCAAGAAGACTCATTATTGTTTACTTTTCTGAAGATTTCGGTTTCTTCATGATTGAATAAATGATTATAGCAAATCCCAAAATAATGAGCATTGGAGATATTGTAATGCGCATTGTACTAAACATTTCACCATCAAATACATTTGGATCTTCATTGGCTCCACCAATCATCAAGAAATAACCTAAAATGTTGATAGCTAGTCCAATTAATAAAATTTTGTAATTTTTCTTGTTGAATGAAAAAGGCGCTGAGCTAGTAAATCCCTTCAATGATACATTCTCATTCTTTGGAGCATCATCTAATAAATCCGCTGTAGATTTTGCCGTTTCTGTTGCTGTCTTTTTTGAACTCATAGTCCAAATTTAATATAAATCATCTAACTTCAATCGTAAATATTTGTTAAGAGCGAACCAAGTAGATATAAAAGTGATAACAACCCCTATTGAAATTAGGCCGATTAACAGGAAAATGAAATAATTAAAATCAAATACAATCTCAATTGTATCAATCAAATTGTTGAGCGAATAAAATAATCCGAAAAGAAGAGCTAAAGCAATGATACCACTCACAGCTCCAATTCCGATAGCTTGCATTAAAAATGGCCTTCGAATGTAGCCTGATTTTGCACCAACTAGCTGCATCGTTTTGATTGAAAATCTTTTCGCGTAAAGCGACAATCTTATCGTATTGTTAATTAATGCAAACGCTACCATAATTAGCAACAATGCCACCACTCCAAACACAAAAATAAACTGTTTGAACCCTAGATTTACCTTTTTCACGCTTGATTCATCATAACTAACCTCTTCCAATTGTGCACCATAAACTGTCAATAGTGTATCCTTAATACTAGCCATCCCTTCGAGTGTTGCGTAATTTGATTTTGGTCTAAAGCCAATTGTTGGTGGCAGTGGATTCTCTCCTTCAAAAATTGCTAAGATATTATCTGCATTCTCATCTTCTCCAGTAAATTCTTCAATAGCACGTTCTGGAGAAACATAAAAAACTTCATTAAATTGATCCCACGTTTTCAGCTCTTGCTCAATTTGTTTAATGTCCGATGGATTCATTTCAGGAATAAAAAACAAATCACCTTGAAGACTTTCTTTGGCTTGTTTTTGCACATTATCCAATCCTAAAAATCCACCCATTACTATACCAATCATGAATAAGACAAGTGATATCCCGATGATTGTCGAAATGTAACTGGATTTAACTCCACGCTTATTCATTCTGTCTACATTTTTACCCATGCTGTGAAGTTAGCCTATTATTTGAAGTGGTAACTGGAGAGAAATGATAAGTTTTGAAGTAGAGAGTGTTGATTAGTAAGATTAGAAGATTGAGATTAATTACATTGATTATTATTCCCATTCTTAATTCATTTCTGCAAGACGACAAACTCAAATGATTGCGAGTTAAAATGAAAAGCAGAGAGATTGAAATTCTAGTAACTCTGCAAGACAATAAACCATAATTTCAAGAATCAATTGTATATTGTAGAATCAAAAAAACAAACCATGGGAGAATTTAAATCAGATATTGAAATAGCACAAGCAGCTGAAATGCAACACATCAAAAATATTGCCGCAAGTATCAGTATTGATGAAGATGATTTAGAGCTTTACGGGAAATACAAGGCGAAACTACCATTGTCGTTAATTAACGAAGTCAGCATTAAGAAAAGTCACTTAGTATTAGTAACTGCTTTAACACCAACGCCTGCAGGTGAAGGAAAAACAACTACATCGATTGGGCTGACTGAAGGAATGAATAAAATCGGTAAAAAAGCTACTGTTGTTTTACGTGAACCTTCTTTGGGGCCAGTCTTTGGTATTAAAGGTGGTGCAGCTGGTGGCGGATATTCACAAGTTCTTCCAATGGAAGATATTAATCTTCACTTTACCGGTGATTTTTCGGCGATAGAAAAGGCGAATAATTTACTTTCCGCATTGTTGGATAATAATTTACAAAGCAAAACCAAAAACCTAGGTATAGACCCAAGAACGATTGGTTGGAAAAGGGTCATGGACATGAACGATCGTTCATTAAGAGATATTACTATAGGACTTGGTGGTCTTTTCAATGGAGTGCCACGGCAAGATGGGTTTAATATTACACCTGCATCTGAGGTGATGGCTATACTTTGTATGGCTGAAAATTTTGAAGATTTAAAGACACGGTTAGGCAATATTTATGTTGGTATGACATACGATAAAAAACCTGTCTATGCCCGTGATCTCAAGGCTGAAAATGCAATGGCAATACTTTTAAAGGATGCAATTCAACCAAATTTGGTGCAGACAATGGAGGGTAATCCGGCAATAATTCATGGAGGTCCGTTTGCAAACATTGCGCAGGGTACGAACACTATTTTAGCAACGAAGATGGGTCTTTCCCTTTCAGACTATGTAATTACAGAAGCTGGATTTGGTGCTGACCTTGGTGCTGAAAAATTCTTAAATATTAAATGTGTTTCAGGTGGTCTCAAGCCAGAAACAGTTGTGTTGGTTGCAACTATTAGAGCACTCAGACATCATGGCGGAGCAAAAAAAGAAGAATATAATACGCCGAGTGCGGAACGCGTGACAAAAGGCATTGTCAATTTAGAAAAACACATTGAAAACATTCAAAAATTTGGATTGAACCCTGTGGTTGCCATCAATGCGTTTCCAACTGACACGGACGAGGAAGTCAAAATTATTGAAGCTCATTGTGCGAAATTTGGTGTGAAAGCGATTTTAGCAAAAGGATTTGCGCTTGGAGGTGAAGGAATGACTGAATTAGCAGAAGCCGTTGTAGCGGAAGTTGAATCTGGAAAAAACGAGTTTAAGCCATTGTACGATTGGAGCTTGTCAATACCTGAAAAGATAGAAATCATTGCGAAAGAAATCTATGGCGCTGACGGTGTTGATTATGCAAAAAAAGCAGAAACAGATTTAAAGAAAATAGAAGCTCTTGGATTAAATGCCTTGCCAATTTGCATGGCAAAAACACAGAAATCATTTTCCGATGACGATAAGAAGTTAGGTCAGCCGACTGGTTTTAGGGTCACCGTTCGTGAATTTGAATTTGCCGCTGGAGCAGGATTTATTATTCCTATACTAGGTAAAATGATGCGTATGCCAGGTCTACCTTCAACTCCAGCATCAGAAGGAATGTTTATTGATAATGATGGTAAAATATCAGGATTGAGTTAATAATGCCGCGCAAGCTAACTTTAAACTCTTTTTCACTTAACAACAGTGTTTTGACAGAAGAAAATAAGATATCCGTCATTATGCCTGTGAAGGATACGGCGAAGTATCTTAGAACTTGTCTGGATTCTATAATTGATCAAACTTATACTAATTGGGAATTGCTAGCTGTTGATGATCGGTCTTCAGATTCTTCTTTTTCTATTCTTAAAGAATATGCACAAAAAGACGATCGGATTTCTGCAATTTCAAATCCGGAACCATCTCTCCTTAATGCCTTACGTCTCGGTTATTCACATTCTAGTGGTGCACTAATCCATCGTATGGATTCTGATGATTATATGCCTCACGAAAAATTGAGGAGAATGATTGAAAAATCTAAAAAAGGTGTTCTTGTGACTGGCGCAACTGAATATTTCTCAGATGAAGCGCCAATCGGTGATGGATTCAGACGCTACGATAAATGGTTGATGGAGATTGCTGAAGTTCAAAGTTACCGTGAAGAAATGTACAAGGAATGTGTTATTCCTTCTAATTGTTGGTTGATTCATCGAGAAGATTTTGACAGAGTTAAAGGATTTCAACTAGACACGTTTCCCGAAGATTATGATTTATGCTTTCGGTTTCTTGATGCAGGATTAAATATTGTCGGAATCCCTGAAGTTCTTCATAATTGGAGAGATAGAAGCGACCGTATATCGCGCAATTGGGATGCGTATAAAGACAATCGGTTTTTTAATTTAAAAATCGTTTACTTTTATAGAATAAGCCGAGATTCAAAACGACCATTGGTGCTCTGGGGTGCTGGAAAGAATGGTAAAGATTTAGCCAAACTCATTCTCTTAAATGAAAATAATTTTCACTGGATTTGCGATAATGCTAAAAAGATTGGAAAAGATATTTATGATATTCGAATGCATCATTTTGATCATCTTTTGAAACTAGACAATCCTCAATTAATTATCGCTGTAGCTTCACCTGATGGGCAGATAGAGATTCAGCAAATACTGGATAAATTGAACTTAAAAAAAGGCGTTGATTACTGGTTTTTCGCGTAACCTATTAATAACCGCTATCGAACAGAGGATTCAATTGCAAATTCATTTAGCTTCTTATTCATTTTTCGAACAGGTAAATTGTATCGTTGAGATGATTTAACTAAAGGATAAAAACGTGTATAATAAGGGAATGGTGATCTTAATTGTTTAAAATTAATGTCTCTAATAACAAAAGCGCTCATCGATGACTTTGTTACAGCTTCATCAATCGCATCTTGCTCTATAAAGCCAAATTCTCCGATGAGATAATTGTATTTGGTTAATCCTAAGTTACTAACCGTCTCAAATTTAGAATTGTAAAATTGTACTTCATCAAAATTCTGTGACAATATTTTCTTCGAATCTTCGATTGCAAAGAAGTAAACTGGACAAAAGTTGAATATCGAGTCAAAAGTTGACACAATAACTTGATTCACTTCGAAAGCTTCCATTTTAATTTTCTCTGATTCCTTAAAGTTTTGAAATTTTTCAAAATAGTCAATTCTACGTCGTTGAAAATCTAGACGAACAAGAAGAACGCCATTTTTAAGTTTTGTGATGTTTTGAATTGGTATTTCAATTGTCGAGTCAGGAATTTCTATGGTACTTTTTGTTACAATAGAATCTTGGGCTGTAGTAGAAGTAAAATTTAAGACTATTGATAGAAAAAAAAGAGTTTTTAACATTCAGTAAAGGTATTGAAATATTTTTTGTGAGAAATTAGTCTTTCATAGGGGTATGATAGACCATAATTATTGAAACAATATGATCTGCGTCCATACTCCAAAAAGAATCATACGATTGCTTCAACATCCCAATGCATTTTTTTTCAATTTCAGAATAAAATTAGCAAAAACGACTAACTTCGTATCATGCAAGCACGCGAATTCTATACTTCCAATATTCAAAAAGGTAAAATCGAAATATCCCGCCTGAAAAAGGTTTTAATACAATTCTCCATGTTGAGATTAGCTATTTTTCTTGCAATTATTGGCCTCTCTTATTTATTTAGAAGCTCAATTGGTGCAGTCACACTAATCATTGCATCCGGAATTACGCTGTTTTTACTTTTCGTTTCGAAGTTTACAGATGCTAAAAATCAACGTGAATACTACAACCGTTATGTACGAATAAATGAAATTGAGCTGAGAGTATTACAAGGTGATATTGCTGGATTAAAAACAGGGAAACAATTCATTTTTGAGAATCACTATTACAATCAGGATATTGATTTATTTGATGAAGGCTCTCTTTTTCAGCACATTTGTCGCTCGGAGACAGTTAACGGAGAACGTATTCTTGCAAAGTGGCTTAACTCTAACAACATTCAAGATATTGAAAAGAAGCAGTCTGTTGTCCATGAATTGTCTAACAAAGCAGATTGGCGACAGCATTACCAAATTACAGCCTCATTAATTGACAAAAATGCTTCAATAAGCTCAAATCCTAACGCATTAAAAAAGGAACATTCTATTGATTGGATAAAAAAATACCACCCATTTGTTCCTACTATATTTCGTTTTGTACCATATTTTTTTTCAGCCCTTTCAATAGCCTGGATTACCATTTATTTCTTGGACTTACTCGCCGGTAAGTATCTTTTCTATTGGTTTTTATTAGGGTTAGCAATTACAGGGAAATATGTAAAGAAAATTACAGTATTATTTAATTCTGCAAGCCAAATGCAAGAAACATTTGGACAATACTCCAAGCTTTTAGAGGCCATTGAAAAAGAAAGTTTCACTTGTGACTCTCTCAAGAATCATCAAGAAAAAATTAAAACTGAAGGAGCGAACGCATCTGCCCTTTTAAGGAATTACACAAAAGCAATAGACCAGCTCGGACAACGGAATAATTTATTGTTGGCGTTCCCTTTTAATGGTTTTCTTTTGTGGGATCTTATGTCGGCCTATCGAGTAGAAAAATGGCTCGTTGATTTCAAAGAAACTGTTGAGTGCTGGTTTGAAGTTGTTGAGTTTTTTGATGCTGCAAATTCGATGGGTAATTATGCGTTCAACAATGCCGATTATATTTACCCTAAGCTCTCAATAAACACATCAACGCTTAAAGCCACTCAGCTAGGCCATCCTTTGCTTCTAAAGGATAAGGTAGTACCCAATGATATTGACATTAATACCGAAGAGTTTTTTATCATTACTGGAGCGAACATGGCTGGAAAAAGTACCTTTTTGCGCACTGTCGCTTTAAATATAGTCATGGCGAATTGCGGACTTCCCGTTTCGGCCAAAGAATTTTTTTATCGACCAATTAAATTAATTTCAAGTATGCGAACTTCTGATTCTTTACAGAATGATGAATCCTATTTCTTTTCGGAGTTGAAACGTCTGAAGTTTATTGTAGACAATATCAAGACGGACGAATACTTGATTATCCTTGACGAAATTCTCAAAGGAACAAACAGTAAAGACAAAGCAGAGGGCTCAAAGAAATTTATTGAGAAACTTGTCAACTCTAAGTCAACTGGGATTATTGCAACACATGATTTGAGCTTGTGCGTATTATCTGATGAATTTACTGAAGTCAAAAATCATTACTTCGATGCCGAAATAATTGATGATGAACTTCATTTTGATTATCAATTTAAGGATGGAGTTTGTCAAAACATGAATGCTTCTTTTCTATTGAAGAAAATGGACATTGTTTAGGTCAAACTATTTTACAAAAAAAATGGAATCAACTCAAACAATCTAAATTTGAGGATTAAGCTCTTTAATTAAGGCTTCAAGTCCTCCTGAAGATGGCACTGGAGCATGAGCATCAACAACTTTAAAGTTTTTGTCAATCACGACATATCTTGGTATGAATTTAAGCTCCCAATCTTTAACTTGTGTTTCTTCGCCACGTGCCAAAAACATATTGTTTTCAAAACCTAAGTCGTTTGCCATTTCTATCCAACCAGGTTTCTCACACCAAACAGCAATACTTACAAAATTCACTTCCTTTCCGTATTTCTCTTCTAACGCTTTGAATGAAGGCATTTCTCTTTTACAAGGCCCACACCATGTTGCCCAAAAATCAATTACAATTGTTTTCCCCTTGTATTCTGATAAGTTAACACCATTTTCTTTCAAATCGATTCCTTTAATGTCAATCCCTTCAGTACCTGCCAAGATTTGCACCATTGCATTGAATTCACGCATTGAACTGATCTGAGCTTTTATTTGCACTTTTACATTCTCCAAATCAGAAATTTTCTTGTCTCCATACGCTTTAAAATCTGGAAGTTCATTTTGATAATCTTTAACTATGTCAGTAATACCTGCAAAAGAATTATCCATAAATGCATAAATTTTATTTGTATCGGCATCATCATCGAAAGCAAAAATACCGTTCATTGCAACCTCATTCATTAAATTAAGGTTTTTTACTGCATTGTTCTTAGCTGCACCTTTTCCAGAATAAATAATTGTTTCATCGAACATCTTTGTGTTAAGTGCCATATAAACCTCATCACCTGGCGAAAGTATAAATGGACAAGATTCATTTCCATCACTAAATGATAATTCTGTAACACTTTTCAGTGTAAAATCCATATTGAACGAACCATCTGTGGTCAAAACTGCAGAATCCAGCACTTCCCTTTTGGCAGCTCTACCTTCTCCAACTGTTTGCGTAACAAAAACTTTGTCACCTTTAGGGTTTGTGATTTTCCCATTTAAAGTTGCTATGTCTTGGGCCATTAAAGTTGCCAATGAGCTGCTTAAAGCGATAATCGCTAATATATTTTTCATGTTTTAGTAATTAATGGATATAAACCCATTTGTAAGTTAAACTGATTCTTGCGCCCTAAATTACAACTATTAGAGCGGTTTAATAAAAAATTGTTATTCTGACATTATTTTTTTCTGACTACATACTAAAATACCATTTGATTTGGAGTTATTGTTAATCAACAATTTAACTATGCATGCACATTCATTTTAATTCATAAAACCCTCATAATCAATTCAAAAAATATGTTAAATTTTCGCTTTTACAAAATAAATTCAAATACTCCTCGTTAGATATAACAACAATACGAGTTGAAGAAAACACAAAAGTTGGCACACAATTTGAATGTAAATAATCAACTAAGTAGAAGTTAGTTTTCATAAGTAGTAGTAGTTTAGGTATTGAAAGGGAAGGACGCTAGTCTTTCCCTTTCATGTTTTATAGTGGAAAATTATTAATTCTATTAAATAACTAACAACTATGATGATTACATATCTATACATTGGATAGTTTGCTGTTGAATTTTACGTACTCATAATAATTAGAATAAATAGGGCCTTTCTATCTAAGTTTTACATTCTATTCGCGCCAAAGCACACCCAGTTCATTATTTTGCTGTATTTTTGCTCGTTGCTAGACTTGGCAGAATTTATACATCTATGAAGAACATTCGGAATTTTTGCATTATTGCACATATTGATCACGGAAAGAGCACCTTAGCGGATAGACTTTTGCAGACAACGGGGACTATTTCTGATCGAGAAATGCAAAACCAAGCTTTAGATGATATGGATATCGAAAGAGAAAGAGGTATCACTATTAAGAGCCATGCAATTCAAATGAATTACAACAAGGACGGCCAAGATTACGTTTTAAATCTAATTGACACTCCAGGTCATGTTGATTTTTCTTACGAGGTATCTCGATCAATTGCCGCTTGTGAAGGCGCATTATTAATTGTTGATGCATCTCAGGGAATTGAAGCACAAACAATTTCAAACTTATATTTAGCATTGGAGCATGATTTAGAAATCATTCCAATTTTGAACAAAATGGATTTGCCAGGTGCACAACCTGAAGAAGTAACTGATCAAATTGTTGAGTTGATCGGTTGCGATCCAAATGATATAATTCCAGCTTCTGGGAAGACTGGTTTAGGTGTCATGGAGATTCTTGAAGCAGTTGTAAATCGTATCCCAGCTCCCCAAGGAGATGAAAACGCACCATTGCAAGCAATGATTTTTGATTCTGTCTTTAATTCTTTTAGGGGTATTATTGCCTACTTTAGAATAAAAAATGGGGTTTTAAGAAAAGGGGAGAAAATCACCTTCTTAAATACTGGGAAATCATATAACGCTGAAGAAGTTGGAATTCTGAAAATGGATTTACAACCAAGAAATGAAGTCAAAGCTGGTGATGTTGGTTATATAATTTCTGGAATTAAAAAAGCAGCCGAGGTAAAAGTTGGAGATACAATTACAACTCAAGAAAACCCAACTCAAGAGGCAATTAAAGGATTTGAAGACGTAAAACCAATGGTTTTTGCTGGAATTTACCCTGTTGATACGGATGATTATGAAGAGCTTCGTTATTCAATGGAAAAATTGCAGTTGAATGATTCATCTTTGGTTTTTGAGCCGGAATCATCAGCAGCTCTAGGGTTTGGTTTTAGATGTGGATTCTTGGGAATGCTGCACATGGAAATTATCCAAGAAAGACTGGAACGAGAATTTAACATGACCGTTATTACAACTGTTCCCAATGTTTCTTACAAGGCATACATGCGAAGGACTCCTGATGTTCCAAAAATTGTAAATAATCCTTCAGAGCTTCCAGACCCTTCAGGAATGGAAAAAATTGAAGAACCGTATATCAAAGCTCAGGTTATTACGAAGTCAGAGTATATAGGTCAAATAATGAATTTGTGCATTGAAAAAAGAGGCGATTTGACAAATCAAGTGTATTTAACACAAGACCGTGTCGAGCTTTCTTTCGAGATGCCAATGGGAGAAATTGTATTTGATTTTTACGACCGTTTGAAGACTGTCTCTAGAGGATATGCTTCATTTGATTATCATCCAATTGGATACAGAACGTCTGATCTTATTCGAATGGATTTGTTGTTGAATGCCGAAATGGTTGATGCCTTATCTGCATTGGTGCATAGAAGTAACGCTTATGAGTTAGGAAAGAAGATCTGTGTTAAATTGAAAGAATTAATTCCACGACAACAATTTGAGATTCCTATTCAAGCAGCGATTGGAGCGAAAGTTATCGCAAGAGAAACGATTAAAGCACTACGGAAAGATGTTACTGCGAAATGTTATGGTGGTGATATTTCTAGAAAACGTAAGTTATTAGAGAAGCAAAAGGCCGGGAAAAAGAGAATGCGTCAAGTAGGTCGTGTAGAGATTCCTCAAGAAGCCTTTTTAGCGGTACTGAAGTTGAATGATTAAAGTTCTCGAACTTTTATTCTGCTTGATAAGTATTTAAAGTTTACTGCTTAACTCATTCTTTAAACCACTCCATTCAACAAGATGCATTTTAACTGTACCCACTGGTATTTTCGCCTTCACTAAAACAGGTATTTTATTTTTATCTGCTGTAATCCAGAACTGAACATCTTCCTCTGTTTCAAAATATCTGCCTGTTTGCACAACTGGTACAAACTTATGTACTTTAAATTTTCCTTTTCTAATTTTAATCACTTCATCACCCATATATTTTATCTCCAGATCAAAAACTTCATCGTCCATAAAACACTTGAATTTAAATTTTTTGCCAGGTTTCATATTTGTGAAATCAAGTGTTCTTGCTTTGTAGAAAGAAGAAATCATATCTTGGATACCTAATGGTGTTTTAAAGTGCTTATCACCATTATAAACCTTATTCTCATTTTGCTTAAACGTATATTTCTGATTGATTTTGTATCCTCCTTCATTAACATCCCGCACAAAAATCCAAGGCATTATTGATTTTTGATCGATGTAACTTTGGTAAGTATCTCTCACTTTATAAAATGCGCTAAAAGCACCTAGAGTTTTTCCTGTGCCTACAACATGGAATAAAGAACGATTATTCCCTTTAATCGTGGTCGACTTCACTTCAAGTTTTGCTTCTCCAGCATCCACAAAACCGTAAGTAATTCTATACCTCAATTTTTCTCCTATTTGGAAAGCAGAATTAGAAACAGAAGGGTAGCTAAACATATTAGAGCTTGTCATTCCAAAGAATAAACCAATTAGAGCGATGGCGTAGATAAATTTTTTCATATTCCTGAGATTAATATTAAACGGATTGAATACATTGGATATTGCAAAGGCTATGCCAGATTTTGATTTAGATCAAGAAAACAAAGAGATATCAGTCTTTTTCGCAAAATTCAATTGAATTTTGCGAAAAAAGTTCCTTGACAATACGCTAAACAGCAAAGAACATCAATCATGATATTCTTATATTACAACATTCACAATTCTACCTGGAACAACGATCACCTTCTTTGGAGAGTTGCCTTCCAACCATTTGATTGCAATGTCGTGAGCTAAAACTGCGGCTTCTACCTCTTTTGGATTCATTTCTGTAGGAAGTTCAATTTTGAATCTCATCTTACCATTAATAGAAACTGGGTAGTTAACATTGGCTTCGATCAAATGCCTTTCATCAAACCTTGGGAAAGATGCATAACTTAAACCTCCTGCTTCGTTACCTAAAATCACCCACAATTCTTCACAGATATGAGGTGCATAAGAAGAAAGTAACACGATGAATTGTTCAAGAATTTCTTTATTGTTGCATTTTTGATCCGTTAGTTCATTTACACAAATCATAAATCCAGAAACGCCTGTATTGAAAGAATACCTTTCTAAATCATCCGTAATTTTCTTAATCGTTTTGTGCAGGGTTTTCAAAGAATCCTTCGTCGGTTCACTTTCATCTAAAGAAATATTGCCTTGTTCATCGTAGAATAATCGCCATAACTTTCTTAAGAAATTATGAACCCCATTGATTCCTTTTGTGTCCCACGGCTTACTTTGTTCTAGTGGCCCTAAAAACATCTCGTACATTCTAAGTGTATCTGCTCCAAATTGTTCAACTAATTCATCAGGCGTTTGCACATTGAATTTAGATTTAGACATTTTCTCTACTTCATGATCGCAAATGTATGTTCCGTCCTCCTCAAAAATAAACTCCGCATTTTTGTATTCTTCTCTCCAATTTTTGAAAGCTTTAACATCTAGCACATCATTCTCTACCATAGAGATATCAACATGAATGGCAATTGTCTCATACGTTTCTTTTTTACTCGAAGTAACGTATTTATTTGAATCTTTTATTCTGTAAACAAAACTACTTCTTCCCAAAATCATCCCCTGATTAATCATTTTTTCAAATGGTTCATCAAAAGGAATAAATCCCATATCATAGAGGAATTTTGTCCAAAAACGAGAATACAATAAATGTCCCGTTGCATGCTCAGAACCACCGATGTATAAATCAACATTCTTCCAATAATTGACCTTCTCTTTACTCACGAATTCATTTTCATTCTTCGGATCCATATAGCGTAAAAAATACCACGAACTTCCAGCCCAACCTGGCATAGTGTTGTATTCCATTCTATCGCCTTCGAAATGATTCCACGCATCCTCATTCGCTCTTGCTAAGGGTGGCTCTCCATCTTCAGTTGGCAGGTATTTATCTACATCTGGCAAAGTTATTGGCAGTTTTTCGTCTGAAACTACATATGGTGTTTCACCTTTATAGTAAACAGGGAAAGGCTCTCCCCAATATCGTTGACGACTAAAAACAGCATCTCGCGATCGATAATTCGTTTCTCCTTTTCCAATTCCACGATGTTGAATTTCATAAATCGCTAATTTTAACGCTTTTTTAATCTTCAAATCATTCAAGAAATCAGAATTCGTAATTACTCCATCTTTCTCGGTATAAGCACTCTGCGAAACATCAATATCTTTAAAAATATTCTTAATTTCTATATCAAAATGTTTTGCGAAATCCCAATCTCGTTGATCACCACAGGGAACTGCCATAACCGCTCCAGTACCATAAGTTGCAAGCACATAATCGCCAATCCAAATTGGAATTTTTTCACCAGAAAAAGGGTGAATCGCATAAGCTCCAGTAAAATGACCAGAAATATTTTTTACATCCGCTTGTCGATCTCTTTCGGACTTCAACCCTGCTTCTTTTTTGTAGTTTTCAATTCCATCTTTGTACTCTGAAGTCGTTATAGAATCTACAAATGAATGTTCTGGTGCTAAAACCATAAATGAAACACCAAAAATTGTATCAGGTCGCGTTGTGAAAACCTCTATTGATCGCCCATCTTCGATAGTTGGAAGTGTTCCTGCGATTTCAAACCTGACCGATGCTCCAACTGATTTACCTATCCAGTTTCGCTGTTGATCTTTAATCGAATCTGTCCAGTCAATATTATCTAACCCAGTCAAAAGTCTTTCAGCATATGCCTTAATTCGCATTGACCATTGGCGCATAAGTTTCTGTTGCACTGGATGGCCTCCTCGCTCCGAAACACCACCCACAATTTCGTCATTCGCAAGAACCGTTCCTAAAGCAGGGCACCAATTCACCCAAGAATCTGCCAAATATGCTAGCCGATACGCTTGTAAAATGATGTTCTTTTTACCCTCCGTATATGTATTCCATTCTTCAGAAGTAAAAGCTTCTTCATAATCTGAACAAGCATTTACGGTAGTATTTCCGTTGTTTTCAAAT
>CAJQQA010000019.1 GCA_905480355.1 uncultured Flavobacteriales bacterium
CACCTACGCAAGTTACCTGGTCAATGCCACATTGTGAAGGTTCTGTAGCGACCTATACGGCGGCAACTGTTCCTTCAGCAACAAGTTATACATGGACAATTCAAAATAGCCCACCTGGATGGTCTGGGGGAACAAGTACAACGAACGTAGCGAATTTTACGGCTGGATCTTTCCCTGCTTACATTGACGTCACTGCAAATAACAGTTGTGGATCAAGCACGCCTTACGGATTTTGGAGTAATCCAGTTCCACTGCCTTTATCGACATTTACAGCAGTTCCAACAACGACATCGATTGGTGTGCCAATAACTATTACCGCAGACGAGACAAACGCTAGTGTGAATTTTAATTGGAATTTTGACAGCGGAAATGCAGTGCCGGGAATTGGGCAAGGACCGCATAACGTCGATTGGTCGACATCAGGACAAAAAAATGTGTCATTGCTTACCTCGTTCAATGGTTGTAATGCCGTTCAAACAACGCAGATGATAACTGTTAATCCTTTTATTGGACTGGATGAACACGCTCCATTCAATTTTCAAGCCTACCCAAATCCATTTAGTGAGTCCTTAACAGTTGTTTTTAATGATGACGCCTTCAGTCTAAAGCTGTATGATCTGATGGGCAAAGAAGTGCTCACTGAAAATCATCCAACATCACCACTAGAAATCGACACACGTCTCTTGGCGCAAGGGCAATATTTATTGCAGTTAACAGGGAGAAATTCTGTGATGGTTGTGAGGGTTGTTAAGGAGTGAATGGGGGAATTAATTTGTGTGGGGCAGGGTTTCGTTGGGGGGATGGTTGTAGCTGTAACGGTTCATTCTATTCGGTCGTTTTAATGCCGCTTATACATTTGTTAGCATTTCTACTTAATTTTTGCGTATTTCCTCCAAGTGTATTCGGTGTTTCCTGCTGCCATTATCAAAATCATGCCGGCTCTGCACTCGCCTTTTGTAACAACAACTTCTGTTTCTGTAAAACTTAAAACAGTAATTCGTGCATAGTAGTTGAACCAAATACAGGGTATTCCTATGGGTCTAACCAGTCGTGACATGACGAACGAACTATCTTTCCATTTACCACTGATATTGCGGGTGTATACTAGGCTATCTCCATCATAAGCTTCTACCAATATTTTTTTATCCAATCTCGTTAAATTAACTTTTAGATTTGACCAGATGTCGATAGTCTTCTTAGATAAGGGGCGGTGAGTAATTTGCTGTAACAAGGAATTATAAAATGTTGAATCAGTTGAATTATTTAGGTATTCACCACTTGTAAAATAGTGCGGTACATGAGCAGGTATGGTTTTTATTGTTTGCCGAGATGAAACACAACTCGAAATTAAAGAAAGCAATAATAGCAGGATGATTATGTGTTTGTAACTCTTCATTCTGACCAACGTTTTTTTCAAATGTTTAATTGTCAATGTTTTACAATTTAGTAATTCTCTCGAAAATCAACTTCCTTAAAGTTAGCCCTTGGAAGTCAGTTTCACTTCGTGGCTGCTGCGCGGTCTCTCGGAGACAGGGAGAATTACTGCTAACGCTTAATCTATGTTTTTGTAGGGCGATTTAAAAGTACAATTTTTCGTTTACCTAATTAGCCAAAACTTTGGCTTTGGGGTTTAACTTTTTCTGCTGATAAATGCCAAAACAAAGTTTTGGCGGTGTTTATTAATTGCTGCTTTGTTTCAATTTACTATCAACTGCCCTATAAAATATAGATGTTGTTGTGCATAGTTATTGATTAATTAGTTTCTTTAAATGACGATGTCTGTCAAATCTATTAGCTTTTTGCCTTGTTCCTTCTTTAACTAATGACTTGTAATTATAAATATCAGATATTAATTCCGGATAATACTGTACTAAAAGTTCCTCATTGTCATAGTTGTCTATGAAATTTCTGTAATTCGAAATTTGTTTATCAGTTAAACTTTCTTGGCTGTTTAAAAAGTCAAAAACAACGGTGAAAAGTGTGTAAAAGTGAACTTGTCTTTTTAGTATTTTAATTCGCTCGTTATTTCCATCAATTATTGAATTGATTACATTTAAAATAACTATAAATTTATCTTTATCACTTTCTCTGTTAGGGTAATCATCATTGTATAAATCGTATATCTGATTCAAATTCGAATTCCCTATATCTTCTTCAATTCCTTTTTTTAGAAAAACTAATAAAGTACTTACAAATGAGACATCTCTCATTCTTCTTCTATCAGCAATACCAAAAAGTTTGTTTTCTTCCCAAAAGTCAAGTTCTGCTAGTTCTGATGAAATTAGCATAAATTCTCCTTCGAATTCAGCATTTCTCAATTCTTGAGGATTTAATGTCATGTTATTACTATTCAGTCGAAGAAACATATTTACAATAGAAATCCTTTCTACTTGGCTTCTAACTAATCTCACAGAGAAAACATATGACCAAATTGCTTTTTTGTCATCAGGCTCTAAATCCTTAAATAATCTATCTTGAATAGTAGATTTTTTAGGATTGTTTGGATCTAAACTTGCTGCTTTTAATTTATATGTGTTAGCAATATATTGGAATACAGCTCCACATCGTTGTTGTCCATCAATTATAGAATATTTAGTGTCTCCAGTATTTTCATCTGTTCCGGTATTCCATAGATATATTTCTGGAATAGGATAACCAATCAATATTGATTCTATTAATTGAATTTGGTTTTTTTCAGTCCAAACATAATTTCTTTGGAATGAATTATCAACTTCTAATAATCCTTTTTGGCTTAAATCATAAAGCCATTTTGCCGTTTGGGGCTGAATATCTATTTGTTCAATTAATTTCATTGATAATATTTTTTAATTTTGTTATTCCTTTTAGATGATATTCTTCAACTGATTCCCAGTCAGTATATATCCTGTAATTTATGTCGTGCTGTATATTAAATGTTAATTGAAGTTCAGCTTTAAACGAAAGCACTTTTTTTTGCCAATTTTCAAGGGTTTCATTCCCATAAGTTTTGTCATCATCTTTAATGCTTATAAAGCCGCTAAAAATATTTCCACATTTCTGTCCATATTTTTCTAGGTATTGACCTTGGGATACTTCTTTGTATGCAGACCATATATCATAAAAAAGCTTCCTTGAAACAATGATTAAATCAAAATCTGATTTATCGTGGAATTCTGCCAAATTCTTTGATGGAGAAAAGCTAAACCTTGTTTTAGCACTGCCGACAATTGATATGTTATTAAAAGGGATATTGAGTTTTTTAGAAATGAATTTTTTAAATGAATCATAGTCAGAACTAAAATCATCTCCATTGTTTTTAAAATACCAGACTTCTTGTCCAAGTAGATATTCATAATAAATATCTAATTCAGATTTTGAGTTTATTTTATGGATTAAATTTTCTTTGTTCATTTTTAATTATGCACAACGTTTAGTATATGGCAAGTAGGGCAGTAGAAAGTGATAAATTTTCAACTTTGCACTGAGCCAAAGTGTTGTATTTTGTTTTTAACTTATTCATTTTAAAAGCCAAATCAATGATTTGGCGGTATTGGTAAATAGCTCTGAACTTTCCTTAACTACCGAACGCCCTATTTGTTATATACAGTGTTAGGTGTTTTTTTCTTTAATTAGTGTATATACTTTTGCTAATTGATTATCTTCAATAATCTCTTTTTCATATTTGAAATTGAGCTTTTCGAGAACATGAATTGAACCTGTGTTTTCTGGAAGAACCATTGCAATCATTTTTTTTAATTCAAGTTTGTTAAATCCAAGATCCACACAGGCTTTTCCAGATTCAGTAGCAATTCCTTTTCCCCAATATTCTTTCATAAACCTATATCCAAGATCCACTTCGTCCATATCATCTAGATATTTTAGACCTGTAAATCCAATAAATTTATTTTCTCCTTTTAATTCAACTGCAAGTCGCCCAAATCCGTATTTTTCGTAATCTCCAAATACATTCTCGACAATCCTTCGTTCAATTTCTTTTTTGGATACAATCCCTCCGTCTCCTGTGTATTTACTAACTTCTGCATCTAAATTCATTGTGTAGGATGGCTCTATGTCTTCCATTTTAAATGGTCGAATTAATAGTCTTTCAGTTTCAATAAATAAATTCGAATTAGTCATTTATTAGTTTTTTAAATTGCACCTAACAACTGAATATAGTGCACAAATGCACCATATCTAAAATCTATATAAATACGCACCTCTCTTACATCCCCCATTAACAAAGCTCCTAAACGATATTTACCATTTATAAGCAATTGTCAAGCAGACACAGGCACGCCGGCCCAAGATACAGACTCTCATATCTTCCATCAAGCGTATAAATACCTGTTTTTCAGAATATTTTAGTCAGCTATTCTTGTTCTAATTGGAAATTGTACACGCTAATGCTTTACAGACGTCGTTATTTATCTTCCTTAACCTTCAATCGAGTTTTTGAAATAAGATCATGCCCTCCTTGTTCTTGTCCAAATAGGTATGAAAACCCATCAAACGGGTACAATCGCAGTATCGTTCGATACAGTACTTTCCGAAGGCTAGGTTTTGAGTTCTGCATGTCAACAACGATGGTCTTTGTAATCATTTTGCCAGGTGTCTGCCCCAAGAAATATTCAAAAAAGAAATAGTAAACAAGGAACACGGAATAATAGACCAGTACAGGACTCACTAAGAAGAAAAGGATGGCCTTTGGAATACTCGCAATTAAACTAATAATTGCAACATCAATTAGGTAGTTTATGATTCTGGTTCCTTTACTAATCTCCTTCATTTAATCGATGGTGGTTTCGGTGGTCGTTTACGTCACATAGGGATCTAGAATGCACTATAAGTTTTGTTGTAAGCCGTTTTTTAATCTGAATGGGTTTCCATCTTGTATGTGCTGATAACTCACGTAGACCTCAACAAAATAACAAAAATCCCCCGATGCCTAAACAAAGGGGGATTTCGTTGCGCTCCAATCTTGGATGTAAGCTTATCGCCTACGCTTCTCCATCATCGGGCTCCTCGGGTGTTAAGCCAGCATCATCACCGCTTCCGGAATGGTGTCCGCCGTAGTCAACTACGATGCGTGCATCCATGTAATTTCCGTGAAAAGTGCGATGTGTGTCTTCCATTAGGTTTACCAAGGTGTCCAGTTTGTCTTTCAACAATGAGTCGAGCTCAGTTGCCAATCGATTAATGGATCGGGTGATTTCCTTACGCTTCACAATCGCATCTCGCGGAGCTGCCATCAAGGCTTTGAACTCGTCTCGCAATGCCTCTGCGGCTTGAATTCGCGCTTCTGAAATTCCGTAGTCTTCCAGGTCATTCGCAAACTCATTCGCACTTTCCAGCACAAACTCAACGATTTCCATGGCCTTGATTTCAGATTTTAACTCAAGAGTAGTGCGGTTGACATTTAAACGTTGGCGTAAGATTATCAAGCCCTTGTCCATTGTCATCGCACGAAGTCCTTGAGCCAATTTGAGAATCTCGATCGTCAATTTTCTACGAACGGCTCTTTTCTTTGAATAGATTCCTTCCGTTGAAAATGACTGCGATTTGCCGAGTGAAATCAATTGCGCTAACTT
>CAJQQA010000020.1 GCA_905480355.1 uncultured Flavobacteriales bacterium
ACACTCATTTTTAAGACGCTTTATCACTCGAAGCATTTTTAATTCTGCCTCTACCGATAAGCCATACCCTGATTTAATCTCTAATGCACCTGTTCCGTATGACATCAATCGTTCTATTCTCTTCTTCGCATTTGAAAACAATTCATCCTCAGACATTTCTTGCAATCGTCTTGCAGAATTCAAAATGCCTCCTCCTTTCAATGCAATATCTTCGTAGGTTAGACCATTAATCCGGTCAACAAATTCTTCCTCACGGGCTTGTGCAAATACAGTATGTGTATGTGAGTCGCAGAACGCTGGAAGAACAAATTTCCCTTCAGCATCAATAACTTCAAGATCTCTCCAATCTGTTATTCCGTCCCAATCGTCCATGCTTCCATAAGCTATTATCTCACCATCTTCAATTGCTAAAAATGCGTTTTCAAGTATAGGAAGCTCTTTCATTTCTTCTCCTTTTCGAACAGCCGGCAGATTTTCACCGTATTGAACTAAGCCTTTAATGTTTTTGATGAGAATTTTCTGCATAGAACAAAAATGAGAATAATGATTGGTTTTTACTTTGTTAAGGCGAATTAATTAATTTTCATGTTGTCGATTGAATAAAATCTATAACTTTGCGACCGCTTCCTTAATTACCAGAAGGAAGTTGTATTGCTCGAGTGGCGGAACTGGTAGACGCGCTGGATTCAAAATCCAGTTCTTTCGGGAGTGCGGGTTCGATTCCCGCCTCGAGTACAAGACGGGACAAGTTCTTATTTTTAGAGCTTGTCCCGTTTTTCTTTCCCGTCAAATCCTTTTGTAGTAAAGAGATTGCTGAAAATAAAGTGTTTAATCTTTCAGTTCAATAACGGTGTTTTTTAATAAGTTCATTAATCTCCTGATTAAACTCTCTAAAGTCTTTTTGCATTTCTGATAAAGAATAGTGAACTCTAAAAAATGTGAATATCTATGCCTTTTTATTATGAGTTAGCTATACAAAGGATTTTAAGCTCTTAAATGTCTTCCTTTTTGAAGGAAATATCAATGTTGATGTATTATTTGCTTGGAGTAGAACCCGCATGGGAGGTTGGGCATTAGCCTAAAGCCCCATAAATAGGAACAACTATAAGCATAAACAGACTTAAACAAAGAAAATATATCAGTTTAGCAGATTACTATAAACGACATCATTAACGCCAAGTAAGAGACCCTTACGCTTGGTGATGTGAGAGACGCACTCCAGTCAATTAGGGTTGGAGCCGTCTACTCGATTACCCAACGTTTTTATTAATGTATTTCCCAATAAATATTCCAGTAACTATTACAGTATAAAAATGACTTGCAAGGCTTAGAATTACTGTTGCATTTTTTGCTAACCTATTTATTGGTACAATATCCCCAAAGCCAACTGTAAGTGTTGAAACAAAGCTAAAATAACGTAGATTATTCAATTTTTGAACACCTGTCCCTAGGTTAGTAAATGAATTTGGATACATACTTTCAATAGTGATAAAAACCAAACTTGACACTAAAATAAGTAGGATAAAACCACACATTACAGCAGAAAGCATTTCACGATTTACCTCTTTTGACAATAATATCTTATTAAAGACATTGAAAGTAAGAACTAAGAAATAAATTATATAGGAAATACCAAAATATATATAATATTGTTTAGGTTTCATAATATCTGCTATAAACGCCAATGTTAGGATTACAAAAAAGAATGAAAAGAAAGTCCTAAAATATTTACTCTTAAAAAAAAGCAGAAGCCCAACCAAACCATGTTGAAATAATAGAATAAATTTTGCATTTTGCCCCCAACTATTTGGAACAAACATCTGACCAAATAAAAGCAATAGTGTGCTTAATAGTAATACTTTATAAGGGTTATTATTAAGAAGTTTAAGCATCTTTAAATTCTTTTTTATAAAATAGCATATACATTATTGGTACAAATAAAAGGGTAATGACGGTTGCAAACAAAAGCCCAAAAATGATTCCAATTGCCATTGGTCTCCACATATCTCCGCCACCAATCCATAAAGGTATTAAACCTAATGAAGTTGTAAAAGTGGTCAGTAAAATTGGTCGAAATCTTCCATTTGCTGAATGAATTAGGGCTTCCATAGGAGTTCTTGATTCATTTTTTAATTCTACTTCAATCGTATCTATTAATACAATGGCGTTATTTATTACGATCCCTGCTAATGAAATAACTCCAAGAAATGCCGTGAAACTAAAGAAAGATCTTGTAAGTAATAATCCAGCAACTATTCCAATGATACCTAACGGGATTGTTAGCAAAATAATACTCAATTTTCTAATTGAATTAAACTGAATCACCAATAATAAAATAATAATAAAAAAGGCTATTGGCAATTTTTCACCAACTGCGCTCATTGCTTTAGAGCTAGATTCTGAATCTCCTCCCAATTCATAGCTGTAATTGTTGTTCCAATCTTCACTTTTTTCTTCAAGCCAAGGTGTTAAAACATTGGTAATGTCGTTTGCTGTAACTCCATTTTCTAATCTACAATTTACTGTAATTGTTCTGTTTAAATCTCTTCTTAATATTTTTGCATATTGCCATTCCGGTACTATGGTTGCTATTTGAGATAAAGGGATGTTTCTTCCAGTACCTTGTGCAAAAATAGATATGGTTTCTATATTACTAAAAAGAATCTCTTTACTTATAGAAGACTTCATTGTAATAGGAATAGTGTTATCTCCGTCTCTAAAATCGCCTACTTTTTGTCCAGAAAGTGCTGCATTTAATGAAACAGCTATATCTTGGTTTGTAAAACCACTTTGACTTAATTTGTTTTGATCAACTTTAATTTCAAACTTTTTTATTCTTGGACCCCAATCATCATCTATGCTTTTGGCTCCTGGTATTTCTCTTAGTTTAGTTTTAACTTGATTTACTATTTCATATAAATCAACTATTTCAGGACCTTTTATTCTTACTTCAATAGGGCTTGCAGCTCCCCCACTTGACCCCAATCTTTTTATGGTAACATCTGCATCTAGTAAGTTTTTAAAACAAAATTGCTCTAATGAGTCTATCACCATTTGATTTTCATCTCCTGAACTTGTGTTGACTAATATGTGGGCATAACTTGAATTTGCTTCTTCTTGTCGATAGCCCAAATCATATGAATTTGGTCCTTTTCCTATAAATGAAGACCAATCTAGAATACCTTTCTCTTTTTTTTCAGATACTAATAAGGTTTCCTTGATATATGTTTCGATTTTTTTTATTTCTTCCTGTGTAGATTCTATACTTGTTCCTAAAGGTAAATTAAGATCTAGTGTTACTAAATTTCGTTCACTATCAGGCATAAAATTTACAGGAATCATTTTGAAACCGACTAATGAAACAAAGAAGCAAATAACTATTATACCTATAGTTATTAATGGTTTCTTTATAGATGTTTTTAATAATTTATTGTAATACACATTAAGTTTATCAAAAATTGAAGGCTTTTGATCTTTACTTTCCTTAATTCGAATCATTTTTATAGCTAATAATGGAATTATTGTCAAAGCCATCAACCAAGAGGATAGTAAAGCTATTGTGATTACCACAAATAATTCACCCATCACTTCTCCCATCACAGATTCTGCTAAATAAAAAGCAAGGAAAGCAGCAGAAGTAGTTAAGGATGAAATAAGTAATGGAAACATTAGCTCGCTACTACTTTCTATAGCTGCTGTAATAGCTTTAGTTCCTTTTTCCATTTTTACCATCATTGTTTCTGCTATAACTATGGCATTATCTACCAACATACCTAATGCCATTATTAAAGCTGCCAAAGAAACTTGGTTAAGCCCAACATTGAGTACGCCCATTATGAGTAGGGTGCATAGAATTACTAATGGTATTAGTGAAGCAACAACAAGGCCTGTTCGCAATCCTAGAAAAATAAACATTACTAATAAAACAATGACGATACTTTGCATTACATTAGAAACAAAGTTGCTAATATTATACTCTACATCAGTATCTTGCGAGGCTATTCTGGTTACAGAAAGTCCAATAGGCAAAGTTTTATTATAATCAATGAGCAATTCATTTACAGTTTCTCCCAGTTGAATAATATTTGCTCCCTTTTTTAAAGAAATAGAAAGTGATAAAGCAGGATTACCATTAATGAGCACCATAGTTTCTTTGGGCGAAATATAATCTTGTCTGACTGTTGTAAGATCGTTAAGCTTAATTGTTTCTCCATCACCAATGGGAACAAGAATATTTTTAATATCCTCAATGGATTCAAGATTCCCAGAAGGTTCTAAAATTATTCTTTCGTTTCCTAGTTTTACCTCTCCTGCGGCTATAATGATATTTGTAGAAGAAATATTATTTTTTAACTGGCTTCCAGATAATCCATATTTAGCCAATTCGGAATCATTAAATTCAATATAAACTCTTTCTTCTATTTCTCCACCTATTTCTACTTTTGCTGCATTTTCAAGTGCTATGAGTTTGTCTTTTAAGTTATCTGCGTGTTCTTTAATTTGTGCATACTCAAATCCATCAGACTCCATTCCTAGCATTATACCATATACTACTCCTACATCTTCATCTTTTACTTCAGGACCATAAATTCCGCTTGGCAAATCGTTTCTTATACCATCGATTTTTCGTCTTAATTTGTCCCAAACAGGTTGTAGCTCTACTGCTTTTACATTGTCTTTAAGTGCTACAACTATAACTGAAAGACCTGTTCTTGATTGACTAGATACATAATCTAACTCTGGTAATTCTTGTACTACTTTTTCAATTTTATCAGAAATTAATGACTCCACTCTTTCAGGACCAGCTCCAGGAAAACTTGTTACTACTGTTGCTACTCTTACCGTGTAAGGAGGCATACTGTCTCTTGAGAGAGTATTGTACCCAACAATACTCATTACTATAATCATTAGTAAAATGATGTAAGTAACCCTGTTGTTGTCTATCGCAATTTTGGTTAAATTCATAATTTTATTGCATTAAGTTTACAATCATACCCTCATACAAGGAACGTAAACCAGCTGTGGCTACAAGGTCTCCATTTTTTAGTCCTTCAATAATTTCAAAACCATTGTCATTTAATGCTCCCAGTTTTACAAGTACTTTTTCTGCCGAGAAAGTTTCTCCATCTTTCTTAACTAGTTTATATACAAAATCTCCATCAGAATCATTGCTGATTGCCTTAACTGGAACTATAAGTTTTGTTTCAGTAATTTCAGTTTGAGTTTCTATATTAAATGTAACTTCTGCTGGCATTCCCGGTCGTAAATCGTCAGATGGATTTTCTATTTTTACAATAACCGGGTAAGTAAAATTATTACCAACAGAAAAAGCAACTTCGGTCACAATTCCTTGATAAGTTTTGTTGTTGAGTTTAATCTCTACAGCCATATTGTTGCTTATTTTAGAAATAAATGACTCTGGTACTCCAACAGAAATTTCCAAATCACTACCAATGGAATTTACAATGATAACGGGTGTTCCTGCTTTTGCAAATTCATTTTCAGAGGCGTTTACTGCGGTAACTATCCCATCTGTTGGTGCTACTATTTTTGCGTATTCAAACTGAGAACCTTGTATGTTTTGAGCCTTTATAGAATTGTTATAATTAGCTTCTGCATTTTTAAAAGCATTTTTGGCTTGTTCCAAATCACTTAATGAAGTACCATTTGTTTGGTATAATTTTTTTGTCCTATCCAAACTTGATTTTAATGTATTCATTTGAGATTTAGCACTTGCAACAGAAGCTTTGACTTTATCATAAGCTAAGGAAATATCTTTAGTATCTACTTTTGCTAGTACTTGCCCTTTTTTAACTTTTTCTCCGTTCTTTACTTTTAAATCTGTTATCATTCCATTGGTTCTAAAGCTCAATGCGTTTTCTGTTCCAGATTGAGATTTGCCATTAAACGTTTTTAATTCCCCTTCAGATTGGCTACCAATAATGGCATAAACCACTTTTTTAATTTCCGCTTCTTCTTTTACCGTATTGTTTCCGCAAGAAACTAATGTAAAAATTGCTATAGTGTAAAGTGTTTTTTTCATAATTAGTTGTTACTTATATATTGTAAATATTTATCTTGAAAATCTTTCTTTTCTTTTTCTGTAGCTAAAATTGAATAAAACCCAACACTATTTTCTAGTTTAATAAAGTTGAAGAGGTATTCATAAACTGCTATGGAGTATGCTTGTCTTAGTGAAAATAAATTCTTTTGGGCATCAATTAGCTGGGTTATGTTTATGGTTCCTAATTGATAATTTTGTTGTACCAATTTAAAGTTTTCTTCCGCATTGTCTCTTGCAATTTTTGAATTTTCAATATTTGTTTTACTAGCAATAATATTTAAAGTATTTACTTTTACTTGTAATTGTAAATTTTGAGAAAGGTTAGTAGATTGTTCATCTAATTGGTTTAATACTATTTTGTTCTCATTTAAATTCAGTTTTCTCCTGTTTCCTTGAAAAATAGGGTAAGAAACAGACAACCCAACATTCCAAGTGTTGTTATAAAAATCATTTTCTGGCAATGGTGTAGAAGCTAATCCTCCTCTGTATAAATTTTGGTCAACCTGCCCTTGCAATGCAATTGTTGGTGTGTAATAGAGCCTTTTGTTCATTAATTGTTGTCGTTCAATTGCATCAATGTTCGACAACAATTGTTTTTTTGCAGGATAGTTTTTAATTGATTCTTCTGTCAGAAAGCCAGTTAATTTATGCAATGAAGCTGGTGTATTTATCGCTTTTTCCAAGCCACTATTCTTAAACCAATTAAGGACATTATTGTTTATCGTTAAATCCTCAACATCAAAATCTTGAGGTAAGGTATTATTTAAAAAGGTGTTAAGTTGATATTTTAATGCCAATACTTGAGTGTTGGCCTCAATAACATTTTGTTTTGCACTCGCAAGCTCACTTTGCCATCTATATAAATCAGATTTATTTGTTGTCCCTATTGTATTTCTTTTTTGTGCAAGCTCATAGTTTTGTTTGGTAGCATCATAGTTTTCCTTTTGTATAGACAAGTTAGTTTTTGCTTGTAGTAAAGAAAAATAAGAATTAAAAACCGTAAGTAATTGATCTAGTATTTCTTGTTCTGTGGCATATTCTTGTGCTTTAAGTAAATATTTTTGAATAGAAATATTTGCAATGGCTGATTCAGAATAAATTAACTGTTGTACTTGCCCGCCAACTGTTATAGATCTTTCAGCTTTTCCTAACAAAGCATTTGGGCGGTTTTTATCTAATTGTAATGCAGTAGCAGCAGCATCTATTGTAGGCAGAAACTTACTTTTTGCCAAGGCAATATCATTTGCTGAAAGTTCGATATCCTTTTTAGAAATAGAAATATTAAGGTTTTCTTCTAATGCTTTTTTGATCAGGTACTGGATAGAATAATTAGGATTAGAATTACCCTCATCAGATTTAATAATGTTAGCGGTAAAGATTGTTTTGAATGAGGCAGAAAAATTAATTGCTTTTGCAGTATTTAGATTTATTGAAGTCTCAGTTTTTTCATTAATATGCGTATTCATTTTATCCATTGGTTCTCCCTCAAAAGCATCAGACACCATAATGGACAATTTTCTTAAGATAAACTCTAGACTAGTGTTTTTGGAATAAGCTAACAAACCTCCTAATTTTAAATAATTATCGTTCATTACCAAGCTAGGTATTTTCTTTTCAGCTAGCCTACCAAAAGCATTTTTTGCCGTTTTTTGACTCCATTCATAAGGTACACCAATAAAAACTGCATCTATTGTAGAAGGTAAATTTGAAATTTCTGTACTTACATTGTCGGCTTCTAAATAATGGACAGAAACATTACTATTTAAAGAGTCTTTTAAGTTTGAAACATACTTAGCAAGCAAGTTTTGATTAATGGTTTCTTTCGTTTTTTTGTCTATAAGTATCCCTAAGTGTTTAAAATCTACATCACTTTTAAAATTTATTAATTCAGACTTAATTGACGCTTTAGAAGTTATGTAAGTGAAATTTTGTATACCAGAATTACCATCATTATTAGTAGGAATAGATTGGAGTTTTGAGTTAAAAACGCCCAATGCAAAAGTCTTTTTAGTAAAAGGTAGGTTTTGCAAACTCCCTTTGGTACTATGAGGGCCAACTAATAATATAACATCTGCAATTTTACTTAATTCGGCATATTTTTGCTTGGCTATTTCACTATTCCAGTTACAAGATTTTATTAATGATGCATTAACAACTAATTTATAATCTATGCCCATTACCTTTCTTAGCTCTTCAGTAATAGAGTTGTTAATTCTAGAACCGATACTATCATTTGGATTATAATCAGATAAAATTCCAATTGATATTGTAGATTGAGCATTGATTGTAAAGGTTATTATAATCAATGCAATAAATAGTAATAATTTTTTCATTAGTCTACGGTTTTATTCTGCAAATAAAAGGTATTCTTTTTCTAATTTTTAAAAAAGAGAGAGTAAATACTCAAGTGAAAGTACTTAAATTTATTTTGAAGCAACTAATTCTGCCACAACTTCTTTAGTGTATTTATCAACTCCATCAACAGCTGACTTTACATCATTTCCTTTAAATGTTCCAACCCATACTAAGCTTGGGTTGGTGGATGAAATGTCATAAAGTGTTGATTCACATATGTAAGAAGTGTGTTTTATTTCTGTAACCTTGGAATTAGAGTAATAATAAGGTTGATAAGCCCCAACATAACCATATAAATTTCCAGTATAATTGTTGTTGTATGGATATCCCGAGTAACGAGGATAACCTGAACTAACTATTGTAAGTCCAGTCCTTTGAAATTCAGAATGCTGTTCTTTATCAACCAATACTGTTAATAGTATTTTATTAAATCCTTTTTCCTTAAATTTTTGAATAAATTCTTCAATCTTTTCTTTCGGAACTTCTTTTTTTGCGCCAGGATTAATAAAAGTATATAAACTTGTTTCAGATTTTATACCCTCTTCAGCCAAGTCTAATAACATCTGAGTTTCAAAATGACTTCTTATATTTTGATTTCTAAACATAGAAACTATCATCACTTTATCCTCTTTATTGAGAATAGTGAAGTCATTAATTTTAGTAGACTTTACTAAGTAAGTGGGAGAACAAGAATATATTAGTAATACAGTTAAGCCAAAGATTATTTTTTTCATATTTATTTTTTTAGTTAATATTGAGTAACGGTTTTGTGTATGGAAAGTTGCGTTTTTGTGTGCGAGGATTTCCCGAAGGAAAATCAGACATAACAAAATTGCAACTACCTTTATTTAAGCACTAATTGTAGCAATTTCATAAACGTTGTGCGTTCCCAGTATGAGCTGCTGGAAACACTGCGAAGCTTTTTTTTCTCAAAGTACCAATTAATTGTGAGTAAACAAGTGATAAATTTAAAAAGCAAGTGCAAGTCGCTCGCTTTCTAAGAATAACAGGACTTGCGTTTTTAAGATTTTCATTCGCTGCAATTTGGACAAAGTAATCGTTTACTAATTTGAAAGTATCTTTTTTAATTTCGTAATCTATTTTAACAAAATCTTTGGACCTACCACACTAAATTGGTGAGTAAGTTAAGATACTATTGCTAACAATTAACTTAGCAGAATGAGTAGAAGACAATACACAGTTCAATACAAAGAAAAAGCAATAGCATTGAGTGAAGAAAAAGGTAATGTGGCAGCAGCTTTAAGAGAATTAGGGATTGGATCACCTATGATTCATCTTTGGAAAAAGGAGAAAGAGGAATATTCCCACAATAGCTTTCCAGGTTATGGTAAACCGAAAATGAAAGATTAAGAGAGAGGAATAGATCGATTAGAAACGGTGTTAAAGGATGCCCAGCTTGAAACTGAGATATTAAAAAAGGCCATCAGTATCTTCTCCAAGAGGGACAGGAAAGGTTTAGGTTCATGAAGTAGCATAAATTAAAATATCCAGTTGAGAAGATGTGTAAACTTTTAAACGTAAGTTGCAGTGGTTATAATCATTGGTTAGAAAATGAAGATATTGTATCGGTAATAAAAGAAATATTTGAAGAAAGCCATCAAAATTATAGTGCACCAAGGATGGCAGTTGAATTAAAAAAAAAGAGGGTTTAAAGTATCTAGACCCCAAACAGGGAGAATGATGAAAGCAATCATACTACATCTTATTCAAAGCTCCTTTGAAAGAGGTTAATATCTTTAGCTAAAATTTGGTTCGACATTTGTCCTGCCTCGAGTACTAATAACCCTTGTAGTCATTTGATTATTAGGGTTTTCTGCTTTAACAAAAGCCTATCTAGATAGTATTTAGACAACAACTCCCTATTTTAAAGATTGTTTTATCTTTATAGCTCAAGCACAAGTTGATAAAAACGAGTTGCCTCAACGCTAATTAAATTGAAAAGAATTGAAAGAACAAATAGAATCCATTATTGATAGTCATAAATCTAAGTCAGGGTTATACTTTGACAACTTCATACAAGTTCTTATTTTGTTATTATTAAATACTGCCCTTTTATTTACGGTAACGGATATTCATGCTCAAAATACGAGTATTTCAGGTGTAATTAATGATTACACTAATGTTAGTGCGGTTTCCGGAAATAACTTGATCGTTGGATCTTCTTTGGAATTCTCTGTGGGGGATCGTGTATTGATCATTCAAATGCAGGGTGCTGTAATAAACGAGAACAATAGTTCTTCTTTTGGAGACCCGATAGATCTTGGTAGTTCGGGTAATTATGAATTTGCAACTATTTGTGCTATTCCAAACAATAATGAAATCCTTACCAAAAACATACAACGATCTTATGACCCTTCAGGAGCGTTGCAAATCATCCGCGTTCCGGTGTATGATAGTGCAACTACAACAGGTATATTAACAGCAATGCCCTGGAACGGATCCATCGGAGGTGTCCTTGTATTCGAATGTACAAGTACATTTACGATGAACGATGATATTTACCTCAAAGGAACTGGACTTCATGGTGGTATTATAAACACATCAACTTATTCTTGCCAATGGTTTTTAAGTGCGTCCGCTTATCATTATGATTTGTCGTTAGGACAAGGAGCTAATAAAGGTGAAGGAATAGCATCCTATATTTCTGGAAAAACAGCTGGTAGAGGGGCTCAATTAAATGGTGGCGGTGGTGGTAATGACCATAAAAGTGGCGGTGGAGGCGGAGGCAATGCTGGTGCTGGTGGAGTTGGTGGCCATCGAATTGCTTCAACATCTTTTAACTGCAGTGGAACTTACCCAGGAGTGGGGGGAAATTCATTGAGCTATTCCAATGCAGACAACAGAATATTTTTTGGAGGAGGAGGAGGGGCAGGTCACGAAAATACTCTTGGGCTTGGAACTTCGGGCTCCAATGGCGGAGGTATCGTCATTATAAGAGCACAGAATTTTGTTGCGCAAGGCCAAACTATAAATGTAGATGCGGCTTCGACTCCGGGAAATTCGTATGATGGTGCTGGTGGTGGTGGTGCTGGAGGAACTGTTTTATTGGACGTTGGTCAGTATACAGGCCAGTTGATAATCAATGCTAATGGCACAGATGGAGGAAGTGTTGATAATTCTGGTCCTTCGAATTGTAATGGGCCTGGCGGTGGCGGAGGTGGTGGTTTGCTTTGGGTAAATCAATCTGCTCTTTCTGGTGGTATTGTTCTAAATAATAGTGGGGGACAACCAGGAATTACAGTAACCACATTTCAAAATAATTGTACAGTAAATAGCAATAACTTTGCATTACCCGGGGAGTCTGGAAGCTTACTAACAGATTTGGTTTTATTCGAAAGTGATTGCGGACTGGCAACAATAAATCAATCTACCACAATCTGTCCTTTGGACAGTTTTTATGTAGGAGGAGCTTGGCAATATTTGGAAGGAGTTTATATTGACACTGTTACTTCGTTTTGCTGCGATACTATCTACACAACAACTCTATCAATTGGGCCTTTAGATGTTGGTGTGGTCCAGAATGGTGCAACATTAAGTGCAAATTTGACTGGCGCTGACTATCAGTGGCTTGATTGTGGCAACAACTTAGCGGTGCTCACTGGTGAAACGAGCCAGTCGTTTACACCTTCAGTTTCGGGTAACTATGCGGTTGAAAATACCCTAAACGGATGTACAGATACTTCAGGATGTATCTTAGTAGACTTGTCAGGGTTAATTGAAATGTATGAAGATATCATTACAGTCCATCCAAACCCAACCTCAGATATATTAACTATTTCAGGGTTAAATGAGGTAAATGGTTTACAGAATATGGAAATTACATCTTCGAAAGGAGAAGTAGTAATGAAAATTAACGGAACGGATCAAGAAATTAATGTTTCGTTACTCCCAGTAGGAGTTTACTTTTTGAACATAAATCATGAGCAAGGAACAGAAAAAATCCGCTTTGTGAAACAATAATACTAGAAGAGCCTTCCATCCCTTATCTGTTATAGAGTCAAATTATTCTTGACTTGATCTTTTCTATTTTTGAATCAAACTTTGGCCTCCCATTTCTATCGGTTGTGGTATTTCAAGTCTTTCTAAAATTGTTGGTGCGATGTCTGCCAAAATACCACTCTTTAGTTGGATGTTTTTATCCATTGTTACAAAAACCACTGGTACTGGGTTTAATGAATGTGCTGTATTTGGAGTTCCGTCAGGATTTATTGCAAAATCTGCATTTCCATGATCAGCGATGACAATAAACTCGTAATCTTTAAGCATTCCTGAAGTTACGACGTCCTTCAAACAAGAATCAACTGTTTCAACGGCTTTAATAATTGCAGGATAATCTCCAGTGTGACCTACCATATCGGGATTGGCGAAATTCAGACAAATAAAATTTGGTGTATTCTCTTTGATGTCTGTAACAATTTTATCGCGAACTTCCAATGCGCTCATTTCAGGTTGTAAATCATAGGTGGCAACATCGGGAGAATTTACTAATATCCTTCTCTCACCTTTAAACTCCGCTTCTCGCCCACCATTAAAAAAGAAAGTAACATGCGGGTATTTCTCTGTTTCAGCTATTCGGACTTGCGATTTACCATTGTCTTGCAATACTTCTCCAAGTGTTTTTGCTAAGTTATCTTTACTGAATATTACATTGACATTCTTAAACGAAGCGTTATAACTTGTCATCGTGTAATAGTCCAATTTCATTGCTTTCATTTCCAATTCTGGGAAATCTCGTTGTGTCAATGCTATCGTTATTTCTCTTGGTCGGTCTGTTCTGAAATTAAAGCACAGCGCAACATCACCTTCTTTTATTCTACCAATTTGCGCATCATTATCCCCTATACAAACGGGTTTAATAAATTCATCTGTTATGTTTTGATCATATGAAGCTGATACAGCTTGTGAAGCAGAAGAAAACAATGTTCCTTTTCCGTTGACCATTAAGTCATATGCTTTTTTTATTCGTTCCCAGCGATTATCTCTGTCCATTGCAAAATAACGTCCAATTACTGAAGCGATACTGATATTCGTCCCTTCAATTCTTGCTTCTAACTCTTGTATAAATCTCAACCCACTTTTTGGGTCGCAATCTCTTCCATCAGTAAATACATGGATAAATACGTTCTTTATTTTGTATTCTTTAACTATTTCGCAAAGCGCAAACAAATGTTCTTTAGAACTGTGCACACCCCCATTAGATACAAGTCCAAATAAGTGTAAAGCAACACCCTCTTTTTCTGCTGACTTAAAAGCTTTGATGAGTACTTTCTTTTTAGAAAACTCCCCTTCCTTGATTGATTTATTAATACGGGTTAATTCTTGATAAACTATTCTACCCGCACCAATGTTTAAATGTCCAACTTCTGAATTCCCCATCTGTCCAGCTGGTAAGCCAACATCTTCTCCACTTGTTCCAAGTGTGGCATTGGGATATTTGGCAAGTAAAGAATCCATGTAAGGGGTGTTCGCATTGTAAATTGCATCTGATTTAGATTTATCTCCGATGCCCCAACCGTCCAATATGATTAATCCAATTTTTTTAACCATTTTTCAGCTTAATTTGAAAATTCGTTCCCTTTGGCGAATTGTCGCCACAGGCAATTGTTCCAAGGTGTATTTTCACCAATTCTGCAACAATAAATAAACCCAATCCCGTTCCATTTTTCGTTCTGACTTCTTCATTACCAACCCGAAAAAACTTATTAAAAATTGCTGATTTATCTTCTCTAGAAATGCCAATTCCATCGTCTTTTACTCCAAATTCAAGACCTGAAGCACTCGTGCTTGCATAGATTTCTACGAGCTCTTTTTCTCCAGAATATTTCAGCGCATTTTCTACTAAATTGTTTAATATAGTTTCAACAATAAATCGATCAATGAAAACATGGATTTCCGTTTTGACACTAGAAAAAACTCGATTAGAATCGCTGATAGAATTATGTCTTGTAGTGATTTCATTAATCAATTTCGTCAGGTTGACGTCTTCTTTTTGAAGGTGTAAAGCTTTGTTTTCTAATTGAGATGCATTGAGAATGTTGTTGATCATATCATCCAGCCGCGCATTTTCTTCGATGGCTTTTGTCAAAAATTCTACCTGTTTATCCTTATCAAGATTTCTTTTTAATAACGTTTGCAAATACAATTTATTCGCAGCAAGCGGGGTTTTCAACTCATGTGTCACAGATAGCAGAAAATTATTTTGACGCTCCGTTAATTTTAATTCTTTTCGAATGGAACGTCGTATTTGCCAAACCCCTAGCAAAAGCAAGAGTAAAAAAACGAACCCTTCTCCAAGAATCATTGTTACTCGACTTTCAACAAAGGATGATTCTTTCGCTAATTCATTGGTTAATTCAATGAGGTGATATCCCCACCAAACAAATTGCAACACAACATAAGCACTAATGACATAAAATATAAGTGCCGTACGTCTATTCATTAATATGCGCGTTCGTTATTTCCTTCTACCCAATTAATAAATGCTTTATTGACCACTTTATTCCCCCCTGGTGTCGGATAATTTCCTGTAAAATACCAATCCCCTTTATGACCTGGACACGCATGATGCAAATTCTCTATCGTTTGATAAATTATTTCAACTGGAGTAGAAACTGACTTTGGTGTCAAAAGTTCACTGATTTTTGTTGAGATTTCGTCCGCAGAAAATGGTTTGTAAATCTCCTTGACATAATTTTTTATCTGTTCTTTCGGTAAGCCAATTTGCTCTACGCACTTTTTATAAACCTCATCAATAACAGATGTCATTTTTCTATCTTTCAATAAATTAATCGCAGCATCAAAAGCAATGAAATCTCCCATTTTAGCCATGTCAATTCCATAACAATCAGGATATCGAATTTGTGGAGCTGATGAAACAATCACAATCTTTTTAGGTTCTAAACGATCAAGAATCCGTAAAATAGATTGTTTTAACGTGGTTCCTCGGACAATACTATCATCAATGACAACTAAATTATCCGTGTTCTCCTTAACACTACCGTATGTTATATCATAAACGTGAGCAACTAAATCGTCTCTAGAATCATCTTGGGTTATAAATGTTCTCAACTTTGCATCTTTTATTGCGATTTTCTCAATTCGAGCTCGTTTAAGCAAGATTCTGCGAATTTCATCTTTGTCTGGATTATCTCCAAGCCCAATAATTTGCTTTATTTTTTCTTCATTCAAATGGTCTTCTAACCCTTTTATCATTCCAAAAAAGGAAACTTCTGCTGTATTCGGAATGAAAGAAAATACAGAGTTCTCTAAGTCAAAGTCGATTTTCTCGAGTATTTGTGGGACAATGTTCCTCCCTAATTGTTTTCGTTCTTTGTAAATATCAATATCGCTTCCTCTTGAGAAATAAATTCGTTCAAAAGAACATTTTAATTCTTCTTTAGGTTCATTGATTAATTTCTCCTCTATTCCCCCTTCTTTTTTAATAATTAAAGCATGTCCCGGCTTAAGCTCTTGAATATCTTTTGCTTTTAAATTAAATGCTGTTTGAATTACAGGCCGTTCTGAAGCAACGACACAAACTTCATCATCTTCGTACCAATAAGCTGGGCGAATACCAGATGGGTCTCTCAAAACAAACGCATCCCCATGACCTAATAAGCCAGCCATTGTATAACCGCCGTCCCAATCTTCCGAAGCACTCTTTAATATTTTAGCAACATCTATATTCTTCGCGATTTTTGCATACACTTCTGAATTTGAATAACCTTGAGGCTTTAATTGATCGTAAAGCAAGTCATTTTCCATGTCTAAAAAATGGCCTATTTTCTCTAGAACAGTGACAGTATCAGACTGCTCTTTCGGGTGCTGTCCAACGCCCAACAAAACCTCAAACAATTCGTCTACATTCGTCAAATTAAAATTCCCAGCAACCACTAAGTTTCTAGTAATCCAATTATTTTGACGCAGAAATGGATGACAATTTTCTATTGAATTCCTTCCAAAAGTTCCATATCTTAAGTGGCCTAAAAATAACTCCCCGGTGAATCCTGCATGTTTTTTCAGATATTCAACATCATTTAACAAATCTTTATCTTCCTCTTGAACCTTTGCAAAACGATCATTTATATGATCAAAAATCTCTTGAATTGGCTTGTCATTCGATGACCTGAATCTTGAAATATATCGCTCTCCAGGTTGCATGTCGAACTTAATATTTGCAACTCCAGCCCCATCTTGTCCACGGTTGTGTTGTTTCTCCATTAGCAAATGGAGTTTCTTTAAACCGTAAAAAGCAGTTCCATACTTGTCGTAATAATATTGTAACGGTTTTTTTAATCTCAATAGTGCAATACCGCACTCGTGTTTAATAGCATCACTCATTCCAAAAGAAGTATATTTTTCACTGCAAATTTACAACTAATATTACGGTTAGCCGTCTAATAAATCGGGTTAGTTTTAAACAGATTTTGAGCAACCTTTTGGTTTATTATTACGTTATATAAATAACGTCTAAACCTATGTTCATTGAAGAGGTATTGGTTTACACATGAATATATTGTAATTTTAGCTCTTAATGCTACGTCTATTAGCCGTCATGTTTTTTTCATTTTCATTGAGTTTAGCACTCAATGCACAGGAAATATGGATGCAACCGAATGAGGGGCAATGGGATGAAAGAATTGAATTTAAGGTGGACTTACAAATGGGCGAATTTCTTATTGAAAATGGCGGCTTTACCTATTTCTTGAACAATTCTAAGCAAAAGTTCAATCATTCTGACGTTAACAATAAAACTTCCGTGATGAACGAAGAGTTTCAAGCGCATGTAATTAGATCCTCATTCCTCGGGTCTTCTTGGGAAGGTGAGAGCATAAAAACTAATCCCTCTAAATTTTACAAAAATTATTTGCTTGGAAATAACAAATCGAATTGGAAATCTAAAGTTTACAACTATTCAACAGTCGTAATGAAGGATTTTTATCCTTCAATTGATTTACGTTTGGACGGAAGTCAAGGTGAGTTTAAGTACAGTTTTGAACTTGCTCCCGGAATTGACCCTCAGCAAATTTCCATTGAATTTAATGGTCAAGACAGAATTCAGATTGATCCAACTGGTAAAATTATACTCGGTAATCGATTCGGTGAAGTTATTGAAGGTAGACCGCACGCCTGGACAATTAATGAGAACAAGAAAACTGAAGTTACAATAGAATATATTAATCTCAATAACACAATACAATTTGCTTTCCCTGAAGGGTACAATGAGTCCGACTCACTTGTTATTGATCCAAGTTTAACTTTTTCAACCTTTACAGGTTCTACAGCTGACAACTGGGGAATGACTGCAACACCTGATTTAGCTGGGAATTTATTTGGTGGAGGTGTTGTGTTTGGAAATGGTATTTATCCCTTAACTGTTGGAGCCTATGATATTACTTTTTCAGGTGGTGTCGTAGATGTTGGAATTACTAAATTCTCAGCGGACGGCACTAACGCATTGTATTCAACGTTGATCGGTGGCGCAGGCTCAGAAACGCCAAATAGTCTTGTTTCCGCAGATAATGGTGAGCTCTTTATTTTCGGTTTAACATCATCTATTGATTTTCCAATGGCGGGGTCATCATTTGACAATTCATTCAACGGTGGACCTAATGTTGCAGCAAATGCTAATGGACTAGGTTTTTCTGGTGGCACCGATTTATACATTGCACGTTTAAGTGCTGACGGGACAAGTTTAATTGCTTCAACTTATGTCGGTGGATCTGATAACGATGGTATGAACACGTCCAATTTGAAATATAATTATGGTGATCAATTTCGTGGAGAAATTATTCTTGACGGCAACGGTTTTGTCTATGTAACTTCAATGACTCAATCATCTGACTTTCCAACCATAAATGCAACTCAACCGACAATGTCTGGTACACAAGATGCAATTTTATTTAAAATATCCGATGGTTTAAGCATAATGGATTGGTCAAGTTATTATGGTGGTGATGGTTTTGAAACAGGTAATTCAATACAATTATCCTCAGCTGGAAATGTTTATATTGCTGGAGGGACAAACTCAAGCAACCTTCCTATTATTACTGGATTCGACGCTAATTATGATGGCGGTCTTTGTGACGGTTATGTTGCTCGTTTCGATGGAGTAACAGGCAGTGTAATGAGCGGAACGTACATTGGGTTGTCAGAATATGATCAAACGTATTTTGTGCAATTAGATGCTGATGACAATGTTTATGTTCTTGGACAAACAGAAAGTGACTTGGGGATTACACCGGGTCTCTACGGAAACCCTAATTCTGGGCAGTTTATTAATAAATACAACGAGACATTATCTTCACAACTTTGGAAAACAATGATCGGAGCTAGCACTGGCCATG
>CAJQQA010000021.1 GCA_905480355.1 uncultured Flavobacteriales bacterium
TTCTAATGAAAAGCAACTTGATGAGCTTGCAAATAATATTGAGAAATTAGGAAAGCCAAATGCGACAGTTGATATCGTAAATGAAATTGAAAAAATTGTATAATTGAAAAATAATAGCGCAAATATGAATCAATTTGAATGTGCGTATTTCGTCGGAATCGGCGGAATAGGGATGTCCGCAATTGCGCGTTTTTTTAATGATTTAGGTTGGAATGTAGCAGGATATGATAAGACAGAAACACCACTAACGAAGATGCTAGTCACAGAGGGGATTGATGTCCATTTTGATGATTTAAAGGGTGAAATTCCTGCGGGTTTTCGTGATAATGAAAAGTGTCTTGTGGTTTTCACGCCTGCTATTCCAAATGATTTGGGAGAACTTGTTTTTTTTCGAGAGAATGATTTTACACTTTATAAAAGAGCAGAAGTTCTTGGAATGATTACGCGAAATTCAAAAGCGATTGGTGTCGCCGGAACGCACGGTAAAACAACAACGAGTTCAATGTTGGCATACATCCTTGATCAATCAAAGCTTAAATGCAATGCATTTTTGGGTGGTATATCAACCAACTTCAATTCAAATTATATAAGTTCAAAAGAAAGTGAATATACCATAATAGAAGCTGACGAATTCGACCGCTCTTTTCTTCAGTTAATGCCGTTTTCTTCTATTTTAACATCAACGGATGCAGATCACTTAGATATTTATGGTGAGCCTGATGATTTGTTAGCTGGTTTTCAAAATTACGTTGATTTAATTGATTCAAATGGAATTCTAATTCGCCATATAAATGCGAATGTTCAAACCGAGAATGCAGTTACATATGCAATTGATAAGAATGCTGATTACATCGGATCAAATCTCAAGTTTGAGAACGGTCGATTTTATTTCGATATGAAAACCAAGGATTCGACATGGAAGAATATAGAATTAGGAATCGCAGGGATACATAATGTAGAAAACGCAATTGCGTGCATAGCAATGAGTATTTACCTGGGTATTTCAGAACCTGAAATTCGTCAGGCACTTGCATCGTTTCAAGGTGTGAAACGTCGTTTTGAATATCAGGTTAATGAAGCCAGTATTGTTTATATTGATGATTATGCGCATCACCCAACTGAGATTGAAGCGCTTATTTCTTCCATACGATTATTGTATCCAAATAAGAGAATAACGGGAATTTTCCAGCCACATTTGTATTCCAGGACGAGAGATTTTTTCTCAGATTTCGCGGAGCAATTAAGCAGATTGGATGAAGTGATTTTGTTGCCGATTTACCCAGCACGAGAAGAGCCTATTGAAGGTATTACTAGTGACGCTTTACTTCTAGCGATTCAATCTGCAAACAAGTTGCTATTGAGTCCAGAAGGTGCAATAGAGCACTGTTCAAGCAGGGGAAGCGATGTTTATTTAACGATAGGAGCTGGAGATATTGATAAAATTATTGACTCGATTAAAAACACACTCACAACATGAAAAAGTGGATGAAAATAACGCTTTGGAGTTTATTCGGTTGTGGATTGATAGCACTACATGTATTCATTAATAACACGATAGCTGAGAAAAGAGTAATACCTCCAGAAATAGAGATTAAAGCAGATGCAAATAATACGTTTATCACAGAGGATGAATTGCTTTACTTTTTGAAAGCAAAAGGGGTTCTTTTTGATTTACAGAAAAGGAGTGAACTTGAGATTGAAAGCATTGAAGATGCATTATTGAAGATTTCACAGGTTAAGACGGTAGATGTTTATCAATATGTGACTGGAGAATGGAAAATCACCCTCGAATTAAGAAAACCTATTGCTCGTATCTACAACACTAGAGGGGATAATTTCTATTTAGACGAAGACGGTGTAACCGTTTCTTCAGAAGCTTCTCATGTCGCACGAGTATTGATCGTTACAGGAGATATTAATGATCTTGAATCATCTGTTTCCGTGCCGGATATTATTAACAATGATTCCTTGATAAGTATTCGCAGGCTAGATGATATCTATCGTATTTCACATTATGTTTGTAATGATCCATTATTACATTCTTTAATAGGACAAATTCACTTAAAAAAGAATGGCGATTTCATTTTAGTGCCATTAGTAGGAGATCAGAAAATAATAGTTGGCTCGGCTTATTCTAACCGTGAAGTGAAGAGCAAGTTTGAAAAGTTGAAAATATTTTATAATGAGGCAATGCCTTTTGAAGGTTGGGATAAGTATTCTGAAATCAACCTAAAGTTTGAAGGGCAAATCGTATGTAAGAAAAAATAGGATAATGAGTAAGATAATTGTAGGATTAGATATTGGAACAACAAAAATTGCGTGCTTCGTTGGTAAAATGGACGAGCATGGAAAGATTGAAATTCTTTCTATGGGAAAAACTGAATCGCTTGGTGTAATGCGAGGAATGGTTTCTAATATCGATAAAACAGTTCAATCAATTAAAGGAGCAGTCAAAGAAGCGGAAGAGAGAATGGAGGGAGGAACGCTCAAAATTGACACGGTAAATGTAGGTATCGCTGGACAGCATATCAAAAGTATCCAACACCGTGGAATTTTAACACGTGATAATTTAGAGAATGAAATTGCTCAGACTGATGTTGATAGATTGGTCGAAGATATGTACAAGTTAGCAATGCCTCCTGGTGAAAAAATCATTACGGTCTTGCCACAAGAATACATTATTGATAGCGAACAAGGAATAAAAGATCCAATAGGAATGTCAGGTGTTCGTTTAGAAGCGAATTTCCATATTATTACAGGAAATATTGGCGCATCAATGAATATCAATAAATGCGTTGAACGAGCTGGACTTTCAGTAAAGAATATAATTTTAGAACCAATAGCATCAGCAGATTCTGTTTTAACAGAAGAAGAAAAGGAGGCTGGAGTAGTATTAGTTGATATTGGAGGTGGAACAACAGATGTTGCCATTTTCCATGAAGGAATTATCAGACATACTGCGGTAATACCATTTGGCGGAAACGCAATTACAGAAGACATCAAGGAAGGTTGTTCAATCATGAAGCGAAAAGCAGAAATGGTTAAACAACAGTTTGGTTCAGCCATTGCAACAGAAAGTCAAGACAGTGTTGTTATCGCAATACCGGGATTAAAGGGACGACCGGCACGAGAAATAACTTTGAGAAACCTTGCAAGCATAATTCAAGCAAGAATGGAAGAAATTATTGAATTGGTGCACTTTGAGATTAAGAATTCTGGGTATGAAAAGAAATTAATCGGAGGTATTGTTGTAACAGGAGGAGGTTCTCAATTGGATCATATTACTCAATTGTTTGAATATGTTACAGGAATGGACGCCCGTTTAGGTTATCCAACAGAGCATTTGTCCAATGCAAATGCAGAAGCGATAAAGAGTCCAATGTATGCAACAGGAATTGGACTTGTTTTGAAAGGTTTTGAAGAGCTTGAACGTACTACAGTTGTTGAAGAACCTGAAGCAGCTAGCACTGGAGATGTGAAAACGCATTCGGAGAAAACAAGAGGTTCATTCTTCGATAATATTATTAAAAAGGGGATAGATTGGTTTTCTGAAGCAGAAGACGAAAAATTAAAGGAATAAAAAAAAGAACTATGGAGTTTCAAATTCAAAAAGATGTTGCGTCTATCATCAAAGTAATTGGTGTTGGCGGCGGTGGCGGTAACGCAGTAAACCACATGTTTAGTCAAGGCATTAGAGGAGTCGATTTTGCTGTTTGTAATACGGATTTACAAGCGCTTGAAATTTCTCCAATACCTTTTAAAATTCAACTGGGGCCATCTTTGACAGAGGGGCGTGGAGCAGGTTCGATTCCAGAAATTGGAAAAAATGCTGCTGTTGAAAACATTGAAGAGATTACAGAATATCTTGAGAAAGACACGAAAATGGTTTTCGTTACTGCTGGTATGGGTGGGGGTACTGGTACAGGTGCAGCTCCAGTAATAGCAAAGGTCGCGAAAGATTTAGGCATTCTAACGGTTGGAATTGTAACGGTGCCTTTCAATTTTGAAGGAAGAAAAAGAAGAATGCAAGCTGAAGCGGGTCTGGAATCAATGCGCGAAAATGT
>CAJQQA010000022.1 GCA_905480355.1 uncultured Flavobacteriales bacterium
ATACACTTTAGGATTTCCCAATTCAACCAACAACCTGTCTGCTACAAACTCTATATACTGTGACATTAAGTCAGAATTCATTCCAATTAACTTAACGGGCAGTGACTCTAAAATAAATTCCTTTTCAATGTCTACAGCAACTGTTATAATTTCTTCAACGGCTTCTTTGCTCAATTTGTTTACTAAATGATCGTTGTATAAGAGAACTGCAAATTCCATGTGCATTCCTTCATCTCTCGATATTAATTCATTAGAAAATGTAAGGCCTGGCATTAGGCCTCTTTTCTTCAACCAAAAAACGGAACAAAACGACCCCGAGAAAAAGATTCCTTCAACGGCAGCAAATGCTACAAGTCGCTCCGCAAAACTTCCGTTGTCTATCCAGTTTAAGGCCCATTCTGCTTTCTTCTTTACCGGAGGAAATGTCTCTAGCGCGTTAAATAAATAATCTTTTCTTTTGTCGTCTTTGATATACGTGTCAATCAGTAATGAATATGTTTCTGAGTGAATGTTTTCCATCATAATTTGGAAACCATAAAAGAACTTTGCTTCAGTGTATTGAACTTCTTTTACAAAATTCTCAGCCAAGTTCTCGTTGACAATACCGTCAGATGCAGCAAAAAATGCAAGGATGTGCTCAATAAAAAAGCGTTCGTTATCATTCAATTTTTCATTCCAATCATAAAGATCTTGTGAAAGATCTAACTCTTCTGCTGTCCAAATTGAAGCTTCTTGTGTTTTATATGCTTTCCAAATATCATCATGGACAATAGGAAACAACACGAATCTGTTGTTGTTTTTCTTTAAAATTGGTTCTTCTTGTTGTTCCATAATGTTAATTTTTAGCTAATAAATTCCTACACAAAAAGCACCTGTTTTTGTTTTTTTTCAATAAGGTCTTGTTTCCTCTAATTCTAAATCGGTAGCTTGGCTTATGCGATGATCTCCTTCTTAGGGACACACAAAAATTGCTAAAAATCTTCCATCTACCAAGTAAAGAAATCCACAATTTCGTGATGTTATTAACATTTACTATCTCAATCCCTTTGAGACAATAGATTTGTCGATTTATCAACAGTTATGAGAAAGATATTCACAGTCGAATCTGTGCATTTTGTCGGTTAAATTTCTCTTTTGGTCTACCTACCTTAACATCAGTTCTTTAAATTTTGTTCTATAAAAATAGGGCAGATTTAAGCTAATGTCAATTGTTTTTTCTTATTGTTGCTAACAATCATTTGTGTATAGTTTCGTAATCCTCTTAAACGTTGAACTTTAAAAATTTCAATTCAATTAATCCATTCCGTTTTTTTTATAAATTAATCGCTTCAACCGTAAAAATGGAATTGTTTTAATCTCCATAAAGTTTTTATTTTATCTTTAGTCAAAGTATTCTAAATGCAACTAATTGATGACTTCCTTCACCTTTTGTACCCTTCTGGATGTTTCGTGTGTGAAAAAGAACTTTCTAAGTTTGAAAATCATCTATGCTCTTTTTGTTTAGAAAAAATTTCTCTAACTAATTTTCATTTATTCGAAGACGCCACATCAATGGACAAATTATTTTGGGGAAGAATAAAAATTAATAAAAGTTATTCTCACCTTTTCTTTGAAAAGAATAAAGTTTCTCAAAGTATTCTATTCTCTCTGAAGTATAAAAACAATCCTTCTATTGGAATTTATTTTGGAGAGGAGATTGGCAAAATACTTCATGTCATTCCAGAACTTTCTAATGTTGACGCGATCCTTCCTGTTCCTTTGCACCCAAAAAAACAATTTTCAAGGGGTTACAATCAAAGTGAAGTGTTAGCAAAAGGAATCGCCACTACATTTCCAAAAAAACTGGACGTTAAGTCGGTCGTAAGGTCAATACATTCTGAAACTCAAACAAAAAAATCTCGTTTTCAACGGTGGGATAATGTTAGTGGTATCTTTTTTATAAAAAACGAAATAAAACACTATCAACATATTCTTATTGTCGATGATGTAGTCACAACGGGTTCAACAATAGAGGCAATGGCAAATGCAATTTTAAGCATAAGCCCAACTGTTCTAATTAGTGTTGCTACCTTAGCTATTGCAAAATGAATGCATCAAAATCTATTCTTGTTGTTGGAGCAGGCCTTTCAGGTATCTGTGTTACATTACAACTATTAAATCACGGTTGTTCCGTTACATTAATTGATAATTCTGTAAATCACAGTTCTAGAGTCGCTGCAGGCATGATTAATCCCCTTGTTTTTCGAAGAATGACAAAAAGTTGGCGTGTTGATGATTTTATGCCTTTTTTAAAGCGTTTTTATACAGAGCTGGAAAACGAAACGGGCTCCTCTTTCTTTCATCCTATTCAAATTCGGCGTCTCTTTTCTTCAGAACAAGAACATGATTTCTGGTTGGAAAACGAAAAAAAAGATTCCTTTTTGTCCTATATGCATCCATTAAGTCCTGACGATTATTCTTATGGAGAATGTAAAAACCCTTTTGGTTCTGGTCGCGTGAAAGAAAGTTCCTTCGTTGATGTTAACGCTTTCATGAATGCGACATTATCCTTAATTCAGAAATCCTCGTTAATCCTCAAAGAAAGTTTTGACGCTAATCAATTGAACAGGACTAACTATAAAGGAGTGGGTTACGATGAAATTGTTTTTTGTCAGGGATACTTAAATTCAACAAACCCATTCTTTAATACACTGCCTATTGACCCAACAAAAGGACAGGTCCTCACTGTTTCTTCGAAGACAATTCCAAAAGACATTTCAATTAACAGAAAGTGTTTCGTGCTCCCTTTAGGGGGTAATTCCTTTAAGGTTGGTTCAACTTACGAATGGCACAATACGACATTAAACTGCACAAAGGAAGCGAAGAATGACATTTTAAAGAGTCTTGCTTTTCTAACTGAAGAAGAGGTTGTCGTGATCAGTCAGGCCGCAGGGATTCGGCCGACAACGCGAGACCGCAGACCAACTATCGGCACCCATCAAGAACATAAAAATTATCACATTTTTAACGGTCTAGGCGCCAAGGGGTATATGCTTGCACCATTGCTTTCTAGAGAATTTGTTGACTATTTAATCTTAGGGACGAAATTAACCGAAGAAGTGAATATTATTCGGTTTAAGAGTTGAATAATCCGTAGATTTGTTGTAATTATTAATAATTTAAATATTCAAAATATGTATCCACCAGAATTAGTTCAACCGATGAAAGAAGACTTAACAGCGGTTGGGTTCAAACAATTGACAAGCGCTTCTGATGTTGACGAAATAGTAGAAAATAGTGGGGATAGTTTACTTTTAGTTGTTAATTCCGTATGTGGCTGTGCTGCTGGAAATATGCGACCAGGTGTGAAAACATCCCTTACAAACGATAAAAAACCGATGACACTTGCAACTGTTTTTGCAGGGGTTGATGGTGAAGCAACGCAACAGGCACGTAAGCACTTTTTACCTTATCCTCCATCATCGCCTTCTATCGGTCTTTTTAAAGATGGTAAGCTCGTTCATTTTTTAGAGCGACATCACATTGAAGGCGCAACTGCAGAGATGATTGCGGAGAATTTAAACGAAGCCTACAAGCAATATTGTTAAGCATTGAAAGCTCCATTTAGGGGCTTTTTTTATGTCTTTTGTTTTCTGTTGGCTGCGTCTCAAAAAGACACATTCTTTAAATACTCAAATATTCCTCTCAATTAATTTGTATCTTCACATTAAATAATCTCTTTAAGAATGATTAAATTATTTAGCTCCCTTTTGATGGCTTCAGTGATGTTTTTGACGACATCTGGTTTTACATCTGATCACACAGCTCCATTAAAAAAGGAAGAAAGCAAGCTTTATTGGTATACTGATTTCCAAAAAGCGAATGAAGAATCAACCAAAACAGGGAAGCCAATTTTTGGGTTCTTTACTGGTAGTGATTGGTGTGGGTGGTGCATCCGACTTCAAAAAGCAGTTTTTTCAAAAGATGCGTTTATTAATTGGGCAAGTGAAAAAGTAATCTTACTAGAGTTGGATTTTCCTAAAAGAACAGCGCAACCTGAGAACATTAAAAATCAAAATGCTCAATTAGCAAAAGCATTTAATGTTAGAGGTTATCCAACCGTTTGGATTTTTAAAACCACCCATAATTCAGAAACTAACCAAATTAACCTTGAACCATGGGGAAGCACTGGTTATCCACAGGGAGCTACACCAGGAAAAGAAGAGCTTAAGTTTTTGGCTGATGTTGATCAGATCTTTGCATCCCAAAAAAAATAGTTTAGTCTTATTTAATTTGGGGTAGTTTTAAAAAAGTAAGTCTTACGGGAACAGTATTCGTCCGCTTCTTATGATTTCAGGACGGTCGCCATTTATATAATTACTAAATCATAATCAAGCTCTATTCTATGAATCAATTTAAAGTGCTCCGAGCTTCATTTTATTCATTCGGCATAGATATCTCATATTAACCGGATCACCTTTATTAAATGAGGCCCTTCCGTTTCATTGCTTATCTTCAAAGCCTGAGGGCATGTTTTGTGTTGCAAACAACACTCGTCCAATAAGAATTCTGAGGGCTATAGAGGGCCTAGCGAAGTAGATTCACGTGGCCTATAAAGGTTTTCACGGCTGAATTCTCATCGCTTCCTACTGTAATTTTCCAGGAGTAGGTTCCGTCTTGACATTCTTTTTCTCCTGAACGACCATATGTTCCTGGCCAACCAATCGCATAATTGTGTGATTCAAATACTATTTCTCCCCATCTGTTAAAAATTAACAATTCATATTGTTGAGGATCAACTCCACTCGAAATTACCGGAGAAAACACGTTGTTAAATTCATCCCCGTCAGGTGTAAACGTGTTTGGTACGTATATAATAATGTCATTATTGATAAATACATTTCGGTATGCTGAATCAACACAGCCGGCATCTGAATAGACAAACAAACTAACTTGATATACGGCGCCTTCAGCACTAGGGAAGACATGAGTTATGTCATAAGAAGAACCAAAGGTTCCGTCACCAAATTCCCAGGAGTAAGTTGATCCTCCAGTAGAAGTATTAATAAAGTCTACAGAACTATCGTAAATGTCATATTGGTAGCCGTTAGCATAAAATGCTGCCGTTGGCAATTCATTGATACAAATATAATCTTCCATAAATACTGAGTCCACGCAGCCAAGGGCGCCTGTTACTACTAAGTTTACATCATAACACCCAACCTCGTCAAAAAGAACTGGTATATCACCACATCCGTTGATATATGTTCCGTTTGAGAAGTACCACTCACATTCTTGACTATCTGCAATTTGAGATTGAATCATAACTACTTCTCCTAAACAAACTTCTTGTTGTATTAAAGCCGGTATTATTGGTAGTGGGTTACCTTCAATGGAAATGTTTGATGTATCTTGACAGCCGTTGATATCGGTTACTGTTACTGAATAATTTCCTACGCCTAATCCAACTGCATTTTGGGTAGGCTGAACTGGTGTCGTGTTCCAGATATATGTGTACCCTGGAACACCTCCTGAAGACGTTGCTATTAATTCCCCGTCTTCTTGGCCAAGACAGCTAATCGGGAGACCATTAAAGTCGCTCACGATGTCTATCCCTGCTTGAACTGCATTTGGTTGTGTCAGAGTAATATTGTTCACTGCTGAACAACCATTGGCATCCGTTACTAAAACATCATAAACTCCAACTGGTAAGCCAGCAGCATTAAATGCAGTGCTAACTATTACGCCCCCAACATTGGTCCAAGAATAAGTATAACCTGGAGTTCCACCAATAACATCTACTAATACCTCACCATCAGAAGCTCCAAAGCAGCTAATATCTACACCATTGTAATTGCTAATAACACTTGTCACCGTTTGGATTATGTCCGGTCCAGTAAGGGCAATAGAAGTATCCGTAACACATCCATTTTGATCCGTAATGGAAACAAAGTATTCTTCCGCTCCAAAATTCGTTGGGTTTTGATCAATACTTATTACATTTCCTAATATGTCTGTCCATACATAATTATATAATGGTGCTCCACCTGTAACTGTTAAGTCAACCCCTCCATCTTCTGATAAAAAACAAGAAATATCCTGACCGTTATAATCGGTTGACACTAAAATAGTCAAATCAAATGGTGGTGGAGAGCCAACTGTAATACTGTCATTTATTACACACCCATTATTATCTGTAATTTCCACAAAATAATCTCCGGCCCCTAAGCCATTAGGTGCTTGATCTATACTAATAACGTTGCCTAAAACATCCGTCCATTCATAGCTGTAGTTAGGTGAGCCCTCAAGAACGTTAACCAAAACTTCACCATCTGTCGCTCCAACACAGCTGATGTCAAAACCAGTAAAATTAGAAGTGACAGATGTCAAGCTTGTCATTTGTGTAGGCTCAACCAGTGTAATCGTTGAATCAATAATACAACCATTAATATCGGTTACAATTACATTATATGTACCCATTGGTAACCCAGCTATATCTTCTGTATCATCGTTGTCGCCAACTCCATCATTGTCCCAATCGAACGTATAGACTGGTGAACCTCCTGTGATTGTAAAGTCGATTGAGCCATCACTGAAGCCGAAACATGAAATGTTATCGCCACTTGGGTAAACAGCTGCTGTAATGTCTTGAACTAATGGTGTAGGTTCAATTAATGTGATTATCGTGTCAGTACCACAACCATTCTGATCGACAATAGACACGTTATATATACCGGCAGAGACCCCTGCCAAATCTTCTGTGTCATCAAGGTCTCCTGTTCCATCATTGTCCCAATCAAAGAAGTATGGGCCAGTTCCGCCAGTAACGGTCATGTCAATACTGCCATCACTAAATCCAAAACATGAAACGTTATCACCGCTAGGGTATACAAATGGTGCCAGGCCAACAACAGCAATTACTACTGGTGCAGTTAGGGTTATTTGATCTGTTATTTGACAACCATTATCATCCTCTATTATAACTGAATAAGTCCCTTCGGGTAAATTTCCTAAATCTTGTGTGTCGTCAAAATCTCCAGTTCCATCATTGTCCCAGTCATAAATGTAAGGAAAAGTACCACCGAAAACTTCTAAATCTATTGTTCCATCATCTACACAACCAGAAACGTTGAATCCTCCGGTAAAAATAGACGGTGTTAATGTGTTTGTTAATTGAGCAGGTTCTGTTAA
>CAJQQA010000023.1 GCA_905480355.1 uncultured Flavobacteriales bacterium
CGGAGAATGAGGGATTCGAACCCCCGGTACCTTGCGGTACGCTGGTTTTCAAGACCAGTGCATTCGACCACTCTGCCAATTCTCCGCGTCAAAAATACTGATGTTTTCTTTACTAACAACACACAATTCGAAGTTTTTTTAAAAAAAATGGAAGAAAAGTATCAAGCGCTTATTATAAACACTTTACATTCTCAATAAGACCCAAGAATCAATGGATTGCTTAAAAAAGGAATTAACGGTTTGCATTTTGTATTTTTACATTAAATAAGCGAAATTAATGAGATACGTATTTTTATTCCTTCTAACGTTAATTATTTCAGAACAATCTATAGCGAATGACCACAAGCTTCGCGCCTATCTTGATAGTAAACAATTTTACGCTCCAGGACAAGGGAACTACGTTGAATTCCAATTGCAATTCGTGGGTGCTTCAGTTAATTACAAAGGAAAAGACAATGGTCTTGTTGGTGAATTAGCAATCCACATGACGGTAACAAAATATGATTCAGTTATTGCTTCTGATGCATACCGTTTAGCTACTCCCTTCATGAGAGATAGTATTGTCTCAGATTTTTACGATTTAAAGCGCTTTCTTTTAGAACCAGGTGAATATACCTTCGCTATTGAGTTAAGAGATTTAAACAGTGAACATGAACCTTTAAAGACAAGTCAAAACATCCTCGTTGAAGATTTTTCGAATTCGATTTCTATTTCCGATTTACAAATCGCAGAATATGCAAATCAAGGTGACGGCAGTTCTATTTTCTTTAAGTCAGGTTATGATATTATTCCAAGATTAGCAACGTTTTACCCTGAAGAATTAACAACGATTCCTGTTTATTTAGAAGTCTATAACACCACCAAACTCTCCGAGCCTGTTTTCGCAATAAAACAAATGGTTATGAACGCCCTTACGAATGAAGAGGTAACAAGTTTAACCCAATTTAAAAAGCTTCAAGCCGCAGAAGTAGTTCCTTATCTAAATCAAGTTGACATTACAGAACTTCCTACTGGGAAATACATTTTAAGTTATACTTTACTCAACAAGAATATGATTGAATTAGCCACACAATCCTATGAGTTTGATAGAGACAAGGTAGTAGCAATGGACTATTTCGCAGATGAATTAATATTAGACCCTGCATTTCAAGCGTCGATAACAGATGACAGTATTGGATTCTTTTTAGAGTCACTGATTCCAATTTCTCAATCAAATGAAGTGAAGAACATAATTCGTCTTTCAAAAGCGAGAGATGCTGAGCGGGCAAGAAAATACATTCAGCTATACTGGTTAAGAACAGCCCCTAAGAAAACAACTGAGAATTGGCTTAAGTACAAAGATCAGGTAGTAGCCGTTGAACGATTTTTTGCAAATTCATTTAAAAATGGTTATGAGACTGACCGTGGAAGAGTCTATTTAAAGTATGGCCCCCCAACAGAGATTAATAAAAATGAAAATTCATCGGTTGAATACCCTTATGAAATATGGCAGTTCAATAGAATTGGTGCTTTTAACAATAAAAGATTCATATTCTATAATCCAGATATGGCAAACAACACGTATCAACTATTGCATTCTGATATGATTGGAGAGATTAAGAACTTGAATTGGCCGCAAGCCTTGTCATCTCGAAGTGGACAAACGAAAAATCAATTTGGAGGAAATAGTCGTGATTTATTCAATGAATAGTATTTAAGTGATTTTTACTTTAACACATGACTTTTTTTCAATCCAAGCAGTTTTCTAATTACCTTCGTCATTCATGAAAGACATTGCAATAGTCATATTGAATTGGAACGGTAAGGGATTATTGGAAAAATTTCTCCCAAACATTATTGCCTACTCTGGTGATGCTCGAATTATTCTTGCAGACAATGCATCTAAAGATGATTCCATCCTTTTGGTTGAGAAGAATTTCCCCAAGATTCAGATCTTACGAAATGAAGTAAATGGTGGTTTTGCAAAAGGCTATAACTATGCTTTAAAGCAAATTGACGCGAAATATTATTTGTTGCTTAACAATGATGTAGAAGTAACTGAAAACTGGCTCTCCCCGCTTCTTGATGCAATGAATAATGAAAAAGTGGCAGGTTGTCAACCAAAAATTTTAGCATACAATAATCGTGATTCATTTGAGCATGCTGGCGCTGTTGGAGGTTACATCGATAATAATTACTATCCATTTTGTCGTGGTAGAATATTTTCAGAAGTAGAGAAAGACAATGGCCAATACGATAGTGAGGTAGATGTATTCTGGACAACTGGAGCATGTATGTTGATACGTTCGGAGTTATTTCACAAAGCAAATGGATTTGACGATGATTTCTTTGCGCATATGGAAGAAATTGACATGTGTTGGAGAATCAAGAAATGGGGCTATACATTTAAGGCTATACCTTCATCAACTGTTTATCACTTAGGTGGAGGAACACTTCCCTATTCATCTCCTAGAAAAGTCTATCTAAATTTCAGGAACAATCTTTTGATGATTGCCAAGAACCATGAAGGTTTTTGGCCCCCAAAACTTTATTATCGAATGCTTTTAGACTCGATTGCAGCATTACTTTTTTTACTAAAAGGACAATTCAAGTCTTTCGCAGCAGTTGTTAAGGCTCATGTTTATGTTCACACGCATATACGATACACCTTGAAAAAAAGAAAGGCGATTAAAGCAGGAGCTACAAATACGAATAAAGTTGGACTCTACAGAGGAAGTATACTCTGGGACTTCTTTTTAAGAAAGGTAAAGAAATTCTCTAAGCTCAACCGAAGACTTTTCAATTAGCGCTTAGCAGAACGTTTTTCAGCAACGGCATCCATACACTTCATTCCATCAATCGCTGCAGAGATAATTCCTCCAGCATAACCAGCACCTTCAGCACAGGGATATAATCCATTCACATCAGGATGTTGCATATCCTTTTCTCTAGGAATTTGAACGGGAGACGAAGTTCTAGACTCTGGAGCATGCAATACCGCATCCTCACTCATGAATCCCTCCATTTTGCGTTCGAAATCTTTAAACGCCACTTTTAAATGCTTTGCAATTATATCTGGTAAAAGGGAATTTAAATTCACTGATTTTAGGCCGATATTGTATGATGTAATCGGCAGATTTTCAGATACTTTATCACTCATAAAGTCAACTAAAAGTTGAGCAGGTACTTTTTGATTTTTACCAGCAGCTTCCCAGCATTTTTTCTCAACTTCCTTTTGAAAATTCAAGCAAACAAATGGATCGTTTGGATCATCAAAATCTTCTGGTGATATACTCACAACAATCCCTGAATTAGCATAAGGATTGTTACGTTTCGAAGGTGACCATCCATTGGTTACGACTTCACCGTCTGCAGTAGCACAAGGCGCCACGATTCCCCCTGGACACATACAAAAGGAATAGACACCTCGTCCATTCACTTGGGTAACTATACTATACGATGCTGGCGGAATAAA
>CAJQQA010000024.1 GCA_905480355.1 uncultured Flavobacteriales bacterium
CTCTCAAAAATTGACTCAAGAACCATTTTAGACACCTCTGGAGCCGATCAACTTATAGGCCGTGGTGATATGCTTGTAAGCACTGGACAAGATGTTATTCGTTTGCAATGTGGTTTTGTTGATACTCCAGAAGTAAATGAGATTTGTACATTTATTGGCGGGCAACGTGGTTATCCTGACGCACTCATATTACCAGAATACGAAAGTGAAGCAGCAGAAGGAAACGAAGTTGATGATGATGATCTCGATAAATTATTCCCTGATGCGGCAAGGATTGTAGTTATGCATCAACAAGGCTCAGCGAGTTTGTTGCAGCGTAAACTGAAATTAGGCTACAACAGAGCAGGAAGAATTGTCGACCAGCTAGAAAGTCATGGTATTATTGGCTCATTTAGAGGAAGTAAAGCCAGAGAAGTACTTTATGCTGATGAGGTAACACTTGATCAATATCTAGTAAGTAAAGGGTTGATTTAGGACAAAAAAATACTCCTAAAATTGCCTTTGTATTTTTATCTAACAGCAACCTCCACCATCATAAAAGTAAGTCGATTCAGAAATAAATATATCTGAACGTCCAAGCTTTCCAAAATCACCTGCTGTTTTATTACAAATTGCCAATGGAGAATTTTGCATAAGCTTATGTCCTAATCCATCATCGAAATATTCTTCATCTCCAAAGTAGATTGCAGTCTTTCCTGTGAACACACATGGTCCATCTTCTGGCATAGGATCTTTAATTGCACATACTTCTACACTTTCTAAGAAAATTAATTCTTTTATATCATAATGCGCTGGATCTAATACACGATAAGGTCTCTTTGCTCTAATTTCAATTGTACCAAAACCTGCATCAGTTAACATTTTAATGTATTCATCTAACGGTAACGAACCACTCAAACAAAGCGCTCTAAGACGCTCATCATCCTTTAACAATTGTGGCATTGGATCTTCAGTAACAGGGTCTGACAAAACCAAACGTCCATTTGGTTTCAGAACTCTGTACATTTCGTCAATCGCTTTTTTTAAATCTTCTTTGTCAAAAATATTGAATAAGCAGTTTTGCGCAGCTACATCAATTGAGTTATCGTCAACTGGTAAACTCAGCGCATCGCCTTTACGAATATCAACGTATTCTGATTTAAACCAAGGATTTGTTACTTCGGCCTCTTTCAGATTATCACGACAAGCATCTAACATTTCATCAACAACGTCAATTCCGATGACACCATTTTTCTTTCTACTGAAATAGGAAAATTGAAACACTTCCATTCCTCCGCCAACTCCAACGTATAAAACGGTAGGTTCGTTGACTAAATCCCTTGGATTCACTGTACTTCCGCACCCATAATTCATTTCCAACATAATATTTGGCATATCCAATTCTGGCAACACCCAAATTGGAGTTGTTGTGCAACATAATCCAACATCTGGCTTTAATGCTGCTTCTTTGTATACGTCTACTGTAGTATCTAAATACGATTTCATTTTTCGTTTTATGTAATTGTACCACCACAACTAGATCCTGCTCCTGCAGTACATCCGTAGCAATGTTGATTTACAATTATGTTTCTATTTATTAGTTCTGTGTTATTAAATTCTGATAAATGTTGACCTTTTGCTGCAACTTTCAATTCCAATATTTGATTAAAATCACAATCATAAATATACCCATCCCATCCAATCGATATAGAATTACGACACATCACGTTTATTGCAGCTGCTGTGTTATATGAATCGACTAAAGTTGTCATGTATTCTTTGTATTTCTTAGACTTCACCAAATACAATAGGAAACGACTAATCGGCAAATTAGTAATAGCAAAAAGACTGTTAAACACAATGTTAAATCTCTCTTTCAATTCTTTCTTATAATCTTTCTCTAAGCCCTCTTGAGCAGGCGGTAAAAACGCGCCACCAGGGTTGTAAACTAAGTTTAAAATCAAACCTGTACCCACTTTTGCATAGCCAACGGCATTTAACATTTGTAAGGCTTTAATACTATCTACAAAAACACCATCGCCTCTTTGTGCATCAGTATTCTCGCTCGTATAACACGGCATTGAAGAAATGACTTCTACTTTGTGTGCCTTAAAGAATTCAGGAAGACCATGGTATTTTTTGTTGGCAACAATAATTGTCAAATTACAACGGACAATGATATTCTTACCTTTTTTTGATAATTCTTCAATAAACCATCTAAAATTAGGATTCATTTCTGGTGCTCCACCAGTTAAATCAACAGTTGAACATTCAGTCAAATCTATTGAATCTAAACACAACTGCATTGTTTCCTTGGTCATTATTTCTTTACGATCTGGACCGGCATCAACATGACAATGCGTGCATACTTGATTACACATTTTCCCCAAATTGATTTGAAAAACATTAATCCCTATTGCCTTCAATGGAAACATTGCTGTTTCTGTAAGCTTATCTGCGAAAGAAATTACATTCGTTTCACTTAATATCTTCAATTGTTTATCACTTTCAGACAACGCATGATTCTGCGCTGCAAGTGATTTATGTTTTACAATTTCCATAGTCAATAATTAATAATTGGGGCTCCAAATATTAAACGAGTCTACTTATTTTTTTCTTAAAGCCAATGTTACTAATTTAACATTTTTTGTTTCCAATTTTTCCATTTGTAGACTTTCGAGAAAATCAGAAGTATGACTGGTGAAATAATTAATAAACTTAAGACAGTCTCAAGACCAAATGAAGGTGGAGAATTATCGATAAAAATTGCATCTGTTTGAAAGGCTTGCCAATTGTTCGTCAGTATTAATGCAGCGAAAATATTGTTGATTGCATGATAACCCATTCCGAGTTCAATTCCATCATCCATATGGGCTATAATGCCTAAGAAAATACCGGTGCCAACATAATAAATTATTAATACTGATCCTATTTCCAATACTTCAGGATTTGCCATGTGCATCATTCCAAAAATCCCTGCAGACAGTAGGATAGCAATCCATCCTTTCTTAAAAAAAAGCCCGAAAAGTTGAAACAAGTAACCGCGAAAAAAAAGTTCTTCGGCTGATGTTTGTACTGGCAATATGAGAATTGAAATTAACAGTAAAGGGACAAAAGTAGCTGAATCTATGTTTAAATCTATAGGCTCACCCATTAGAATATCCCCAATTAAGAATGCTCCCATTATTCCACCCCACAATAGAAACGCAAAAATAAATCGCTTCCAATCAAATGATTTTCTAGATGTAAACAATGATAAAACAGATCTTTTATGAATATATCGAATACACAACAGTAAAGTTAAAAAGATGAATGAAAATGGGATTAATAGCAACATAAATGCTGCATTTAAATCTGCCGTCTTCGGGATATCTATGAGCGAATAGCCAAGCTGATACTTTGCGATCAATTCAACACAAGATTGTCCAACTAATAATGAAAGAAAAACTAAGATAATTGTGAGAAAGTATGTTCCTCCCCTATTATTACCTTTATTGACTTCATTAATAAAGCCCATATTATTGGAACATATCTTTCATTCTATGAAAAAATCCTTTGTCATGATGATCAGGTGAAGGTTCAAAATTCTCACTTTTCTTTAAGCTTTCAAGAATTTCTTTTTCTTCCTTTGATACTTTTTTAGGAGTCCAAACATTTATATGTACAAAAAGATCTCCGTGCCCATAACCTTGAAGCACAGGCAATCCTTTTCCTTTTAATCTCAATACTTTCCCACTTTGAGTACCTGGCTCAACTTTTATTTTGGCTTTTCCAGAAACTGTTGGAATCTCAATGGACTCTCCAAGAACGGCATCCACAAAATTGACATATGCATCAAAATGTAAGTGCTCACCATCTCTTCTTAAATCTTCGCTTTCAACCTCTTCGATTACAACAATTAAATCTCCAGCAATACCATTAAATGGTCCAGCATTTCCTTTTCCAGAAACACTTAACTGCATTCCGTCTTCAACACCTGCAGGTATATCTATCTCAATAACTTCTTCTTTTCGAATTAAGCCCTGATTATTGGCTCCAGAAGGCTTTTTATCCAACATTTTACCAGCACCTTGACAAACATTACAAGCTGATTGCGTTTGCATTGCGCCAAGAAAAGTCTGAGCAATTTTTGTAATTCGACCCGTCCCATCACATGTTGAGCAATCTTTATATGTTACTCCTTCAGCATTAACGAGTTTATTAACTATAATTTTTTTATGAACCCCTTCTGCAATTTCTTGAAGATTAAGTTTCATTTTTACACGAAGATTAGTACCTCTCACTACCCTTGATCGTCCACGGCTTCCGCCAAAACCTCCTCCACCGCCAAAGCCACCACCAAAAATATCTCCAAATTGCGAGAAGATGTCGTCCATGTCCATACCTCCTCCACCGCCAAATCCACCAGCGCCACCCATTCCGGCATGACCATGTTGATCGTAACGTCCTTTTTTCTCTGCATTACTAAGGACCTCATATGCCTCAGCTGCTTCCTTAAATTTATCCTCGGCAACAGTATCCCCTTCATTTTTATCCGGGTGATACTTCAACGCAAGTTTTCGATACGCCTTTTTTATTTCTTGGGCAGATGCACTTTTTGACAGTCCTAAAACTTCGTAATAATCTCTTTTCTGACTCATTCTTTTAAAATATCTTCAATTATTCACTTTGAATTATTCACCAACTACAACTTTAGCAAAACGAACTACCTTCTCGTTCAGTGTATATCCTTTTTCAACAGCATCAATCACCTTACCTTTCAGTTTCTTTGATGGTGCTGGTACTTTCGCAATTGCTTCATGGATTTCAACATCAAATTCTTTCCCAATAGAATCCATTGGAGTCAAACCTTTCGATTTTGTGAGTGTTAAAATTTTGTTGAAAATTAAATCAAAACCTTCTTTTACTGAAACAATATCATCATTTTCACTATTGTTCTTAATCGCTCTTTCAAAATCATCAATAACAGGAATAATATCTTTTAAAACAGATGCACTGGCATTTTCGATGATGTCAATTTTTTCTCTATTGGTTCTCTTTCGATAATTATCAAATTCTGCATGAATTCGAATGTACTTATCGTTTAATTCTGCATATTTATTTTCTGCCAATTCTTCAGCTGATAATTCTTCTACCGGATCAATATTTTGTTCATCTGATATCTCTTCAGCTGCTACATTTTCTTTACTTATATCTTGTTCAGTCTCTTTTTCCTCTTTCATTACTCTTTTTTTCAATATCAGCGACAAAGATACTGCCAATTCCTTAATTAGGACAGGTTGTCAGTCTATTTTAAAAAAAAAGGAAAAGATGTCAGAATTTAATGATACTTATCTATTTCAATTGACTTTCTACTAATAATCAAGCAAATTATATCTCCTTCTAAAAGGCAATGAATTCTATTTCTTTATTTTGCAAACAAACTCATTAAAGATGTTTCATCAAATACTGATAAAGACAAACCATCGCTTCAATATCTGACTTATATACTTTTTCATCTGGAGAATGCACGTTATCTTCCGGTGCTCCAATAAAACACCAATCAATTGGTAAGTCAGACTTTTGTAAAACTCCTCCATCACTGCCACCTGCCGATTCTACTTCAAGTTGAAATTTCACATTTGATTCTTTTGCTAATAAAATAATCCTGTCCAAGAAAACGCGACGAGGCAACCCACTATCACGCATTGAAACCGCGACTCCTCCTCCATGTTTAACGCCAGGAGTAATCCAAGTAATATCTGAAATCAATGCTTGATAAACACCATGCTCTTGCATTAAAAAACGTGCACAGCTGGCAACAGCATTTCCGCCATGTTCTTCATAAGTTCCAAATACAATGCCCCCATTCTCTAATGTTTCAGCAACTTTTAGTGCATTCCAAACTCCGAGGCGATTGTCCATATAGGGGGATTGAATATACTCATTGGTTTCTCGAAAGTCTGTCTTAAACGTGAGAATTGTGCCTCGATCTATTTCTCTTTCAAAAACATATTGATAAGTAGAAAAACCATTTTCATCATCAATAACCATCATTTCAGTTTCTATTTCTCCTTGCGAGTCGCTTCCAACAAGTTGCATTCCATCAGTTGTTCTCGGACCTCCAATTTTAATCAAATCTTTATCGTATCCTACTGAGAACCCAATACTATCCATATGCGCATAGATTGCCGTAGTAGGCTTGCCAAATACTAAAATTAAACAATCTTGAAATTTTCTACCCTCTATGATTTCTGGTATTACAGTCCAATTTTCTTGATTCTTTTTAATGTACTCCACTAAAAATGATTTCATTGCTCCTTCATCACTTGATGCAGAGCGAATGGCTGTTAGTTTTTTTAATAATTCCATATTAATTATTTTCTTAATAAATTTGAATTAATAGATCTCTAATAAACTCCTAAATCTATCAAATTCATCGAATTAAACTCTTTCAATCGATCAATAATTGTATGCGTTTCATCTAAATTTATTGCAAAAGTCAATTCACAACTCTCTTCAAATCGTTTGTTGTCTAATCTAAGATTCTTGTTCTTTATGTAATTCATTACATGAGGCATGTCTGCATAATCGAAAGACATTTTATACCAATTGTAGACCTCCTGTTCAACAACTTCACCGTTTTCTATTGATTCTCTCGCAGCAGCTCGGTATGCCGTAATCAAACCTCCCACTCCTAGCTTTGTGCCTCCGAAATAACGGATAACACCAATTAATACATTGGTAAGATCAAAGGACTCTATCTGTCCTAAAATTGGCGCGCCTGCTGAATTACTTGGTTCTCCATCATCATTTGTTCGGTACTTTTTTTTATCTACACCAAATCGATAAGCATAACATAAGTGTCTTGATTGAGGATGTTCATCGCGCCATTTTTTTATATATTTTTTTGCCTCTGCTTCTGAATAACAAGCAACTGCAAAGCCGATAAATTTAGATCCCTTCTCTTTGTAAAGGCCTTCGCTCTGATCCTTTAAGGTAAGGTATTTAGAATTCGAACTCAATAAACAGCTTAATCTAAAGATTCTTTTTCATTGATGTTATTATCCAACTGGCTCCCAACATATGTTCCTCGAATAATTTGATCTTGAAAATCTCTCATTCCTCCAGGAGAATGCGGCATTAATATTGATGAATTCTTAGAGTTTGCACCGATATCTTTAATTGTATCAAAATACTGAGTCATCAAAACAAATTGCATAATTTCCTCATGTGTCACATGATCCATTGTTTTCTTAAAATCTTGAACAGACTCTTTAAAACCACGGACAATCTCTAAACGTTGCTGTGCGATTCCCTCCCCAGAAAGTCTTTTAGCTTCTGCTTCTGCCTCAGCCTCCTTTATAATCCTAATTTTTTTAGCTTCCGCTTCTTCTAATGCAGCTTCTTTTTCTCGTTTGGCAGCATTAATTCTATTCATTGACTCTTTCACTTTATGATCTGGGTCAATATCTGTAATTAACGCTTTAATAATCATGTAACCATAGCGTTCCATACTTGAAGCTATATTTTGCTGAACTGCAACAGCAATATCATCTTTCTTTGCAAACACATCATCCAGTTCGAGTTTCGGGACTTCTGCCCTTACATCATCAAAAATATAGGATGCAATTTGATTTTTTGGATTATCCAAAGAATAATATGCTTCCTTAATCATAGATTTATTCACTGAGTACTGAACCGAAACTTGTAAATTTACAAATACGTCATCCAATGTTTTTGTTTCGATGGTAACATCTAATTGTTGAACTCTAAGATTAACTTCTGACACCTTTTTATCTATAAAAGGGATGATAAAACCCAGTCCTGGAGCAGCAACTCGAATAAACTTTCCGAAACGTTCAATTGCAAATGCTGTCTGCTCTTTAACTATTAATACTGACTTGATAAGTAAAATCAATATTATCACACTAATTACTGTCGGTGCTATAATTCCCTCTTCCATAATTATAAATTTAAATTAAATAAAAAACCACTTTGTTAAAAGTGGTTTTTTTGATTATTGTATTGTCAATTTCTTTTCTAAATCTTCGAGGTAAGCTCTAAATGTCTTATCTGTTTCAGAAAGGTTTGTAACTGTTCTACAAGCGTGGAGAACAGTTGCATGATCTTTTCCTCCACAATGCGCTCCAATATTTGCCAATGATGATTTTGTCATTTTCTTTGAGAAATACATAGAAATCTGTCTTGCTTGAACAACTTCTCTTTTTCTCGTTTTTGACTTAAGAATTTCCAATGCGAGGTCAAAGTAGTCACACACAACTTTCTGTATGTACTCGATTGAAACCTCACGTGCTGTATTTTTAACAAATTTATCGACCATTTGCTTGGCCAATTCGATTGTAATTTCTTTTTTGTTCAAAGATGCTTGAGCCAATAGTGTATTCAATGCACCTTCCATTTCACGAACATTAGTATTGATTGAATAAGCCAAGTACTCAGTAACATCTTTTGGTAACTCAATGCCATTCCCGTACATTTTCTTTTCTAGAATTGCCATTCTAGTCTCTAATGCTGGTGCTGACAAATCTGCAGATAAACCCCATTTGAATCTAGAAAGTAATCGTTGCTCCATTCCCTTCATCTCAACAGGTGGCTTATCACTTGTTAAAATGATTTGCTTTCCGTTTTGGTGCAGATGGTTGAATATATGAAAGAATACATCTTGTGTCTTCTCTTTACCTGAGAAGAATTGTACATCGTCAATGATTAGCACATCTATCATTTGATAGAAATGGATAAAATCATTTGTAGTTTGATTCTTTATTGCATCAATAAACTGGTGTGCAAATTTTTCTGAACCAACATATAAAACAGTCTTGTTAGGGAAAAGATTCTTAATTGAAATTCCAATTGCGTGCGCTAAATGTGTTTTCCCCAAACCAACTCCACCATAAATCAATAATGGATTAAAAGCTGTACCACCTGGCTTGTTCGACACGGCAAAGCCAGAAGCTCTAGCTAGTCTATTGCAATCTCCCTCAACAAAATTATCGAAAGAATAAGATGGATTTAAGTTAGAATCTACATTAACTTTTTTTAATCCAGGTATGATAAAAGGATTTCTAATTTGCTTTTCGTTGATATCAAGAGGCATTGAAATTGGAGCGTTTTTCAACGATTTATTATTTAATGCGGGTAACTTAACCGTGTATGGCGTTGACTTAGTTGTATTATTCTCCATAATGATACTATACTCTAAGCGGCCTTCTAGTCCCATCTCCTTATTAATGACTTTTTTTAAAAGTACAATGTAATTCTCTTCTAACCATTCATAGAAAAAATGCGATGGAACTTGAATCGTCAAGACGTTGTCTTCAAGTTTAACTGGCACAATAGGAGTAAACCATGTTTTGTATGCTTGTAAAGATACATTGTCTTTAATTATTTTAAGACAAGAATTCCATACTCCATCGTGATTTTTGGCCATGCTTTTTAGTTTGTTTAAATTTCTTTAATCTGCAGTGATTTCAGAATAAATTCTTTGTTAATAATTAGGTTGTCCATCTTTTCGATTCGACATTACAAATATTTACATAAAAAAGTTAAAAAAAAAATGAAAAGGCTATTGACTTTTTGAAAAGTTTTACATGTATAGAATTATTTTTTTTTATGCTCAAAACCCCATTATATCAAATATACACAATTAACGAATACTAAACCAACACTATAGCATTAATTACTTAATCAGAAGCATTAATTGAATTATTTTTTTTTCTTTTTAAGAGATAAAAATAATTTTGATTTTGTAAATTTACACCTACACAGTTACAAACAATTAAGTGAAATTTAAACATTCTATTCAACTAAGAGTTCGTTACGGAGAAACTGACCAAATGGGATATTGTTATTATGGTAATTATGCTCAATATTTTGAAGTAGGTAGAGTTGAAACTTTGCGAAAATTAGGCATGAGCTATAAAGAATTAGAAGACAATGGTTATATGCTTCCTGTTTCTGAAATGAATGTAAAATATAAAGCACCTGCTTTATACGACGATAATTTAATGATTACTACAACAATTGAAGAAACAAAAGGGGCTCGTATATATTTTTCCTATACAATCCACAACTCAAAAGGAGAACTTATTTCCGAAGCAACAACAACTTTAGTTTTCGTATCGAAAGAAACGATGCGACCAACACAACCACCAAGTTCATTTCAATCACTCATTGCTACATTACACTAAAGCTTAAAGTACTTTTACCGCGATTTCGAATTATTATTCGTATATTATTTAGTTTATAGTGAAACTATCAAAAACATCGAAATTAATTGGATTTGTTAAGGCATTTTTTCCTTTCCAACTTATCACCTATCAATTAAAATACAATTTATTTTCTGTCTTTTTATGGACTTTATTGTTTCTAATCATTAGCGATAGTATTGGCTACTCGTTTGGAATCCCTCTTTTATTTCTTTCACCAGAATATCTTGGAGAAGTTGGACCAATGTCATTTCTATTTTTAGGTTTAGCACTGGGTGGTTTCACAATGGGCTTCAATACCTTTAGCTATATTAAATTAGGACCACACTTCCCTTTCTTAACAACATTGGCAAAGCCGTTTTTCAAATTCTGCATCAACAACTCCACTATTCCGCTTTTATTTCTAGCTTATTTCTCTTATCAGACCTTACAATTTCAAACTATTGAAGAATTGCACAGTCTGAGCATCTCATTTTATTATCTTTTTATATTCTTTATCGGATTCTTTTTTTTTATTTCCATTTCTTTTGCCTTTTTCTTTAGGGTTGGAAGAAAGAGAAATGAGAAGAGAAAAAATGAGCAAAGTGCAAAACCAATATCTTCATTCTTCCACAAAAAGGAACGATGGTTTGATTATTTCAAGAAAGATTCAGATCGATATTCTATTTATATCGGATCAAAATTAAAACTTAAACCAAGCAGAAGTTTAAAGCACTTCGACCAAAAACTTGTACAAGAAGTCTTCTCAAAAAATAGAATCAGCTCATCTGTTTTTGAAGTGGCGACAATTACAGTCTTCATCATAATAGGCGCATTCAATTCATACGACGCATTCAATGTGCCGGCCTCTGTCAGCATTGTTCTATTGTTGACA
>CAJQQA010000025.1 GCA_905480355.1 uncultured Flavobacteriales bacterium
AATACTGCTGTCCCCAACCATTTGAATTGTCATTATAACGAGCAGAGCCCGTAGCAATTAATCCATGATTATATAGACCAAGCTCAGTTTCGCGGTCTGCATCTACAAAATAATAGCCAATAAAATCGTTGATTAAATTTGTTGGTGTTGGAACAAAACCATTATCTAATGTATCACCATCGGCATAAGGATTCCCAGGGTAATAGGTATATGTAGCCGCTACCACTTCTCCAGCTGGAATTAATTCACCAATGTGATAACTCATATATCCTTGTCCATTAAACGTTACATCATCATCAGTTAAAATTTTCGTGATTTCTAAAAATGGAGTTGCTCCTCTATAAGATAATGTGTCATATTTCAAACGAGCATATGAGTTGTCATCATAACCGGGTTGTCCATCCCAAGGGTCATCGTAAAAACTTTCTATATTTCCTTCTTTATACAGCTGAATAACCAATGTATCCCCAGCAGTCGTTTGCGGGCGGTAATAATAATAAGGAAAAGCAACAGAATCAATATAATAGGGTGTTTGATCATCTATGGAGTAAACAATTCCGTTCTCAAACACCCATGAAGTTGGGTCTAAAACTTGTCCAACACCATGCATCCAAACATTTCCTAAACCAGAATTATATTCTACTTGAACAGTTGAGTCAGGAAAAACGTGAGTCCTATAGCGATTAAAATTCATTGAAAATACTTCCACTTCTTTACCATAATTATACCATCCCTGTAAAGCTTGAGCTTGAGAACTTATAGATATACTGAGTGCAGCAAGAACTAAAATTAATTGTTTTTTCATAGTGGAATTATTTTAATAATAATGCAATATAGTGCTTTAATATATTCAGACAGTAAATTCTTGCAGTCATTTTACACCTAATTGTTATTAACAGAGCGTATGAAGAAATGAAATTTTATACCTTACGTTTTGCTAAACTGAATAATTCGATTATTTACAATCTTGAAAACTATATTGTTTAAGGAGAATGTTTTACCCTCCTCCATTTCCATTAAATGAGTTAGATCTTTTTCCATCGTATGAACCGACCCTCCTGTATCTCTTGCGAGATTTAAGTACTCTATATTAATCCCATATGTTGTTCCACAAAGCACTACCCTCACCGGCTTTAAAATCTGACCAATAAGTACTTTATCCTTAATCGGAGCCATATTATCAGCGATCAGGATCATTTCTTTAGCATTGGGATTAAATTTCTGTGTAGCGATCAAAGCTTCACAATCATTCTCTGGGCCATCTCCGCCGTTGCCGGCACGAACTGTGATAAGCGCTAACTCACGTATTTCATCGTAATCTGTGGTTCTCTTCATGTATATTCCACCAGTAGACCCAATTGGTTTTATATGTTTCATATCACCGTCATTAAAAAAGGTAACACTTGAAACCTTATTATCTATAGAGCTTAGTTTAAGCCAAAGAATCACCTGTGAAGCATATGGCGACATACTTCCTGTTAAATCTGTTACAACAACCATGTTCTTCCACCTTTTTTTATTTCGATTCATGATATGAATGACCGAAGTGTCAACTAATAATTTTCTTAGCTTATTAACTGATCTAATTGAATCTGATACAGGTAAATTAGTCAGTAGAAATCTAGTGTCAACTTCCATTATGTCTTTTGATTGTACAGGACGATAATGTATGACGATCCCATGAAAAAGTGTTTTTGCTTCAGCAGCATTTTTACATCTCATTTGACGAATTAATCGCCACTGAACCTTTTCATCCTTCACTAAATCAGGGCGCAATTTTTGGATTAATCGAATTCGCTTTAAATTCAATGATTCCATATCATATTCTGAAGGAAAATCAGAAAAAACAAGATCAACTCGAAACACCTCAGCTGTTTTCATTGCCGTCCTATCCGAATTGGAAATAACCTCAGCCTGACCATATTGCATATTAATCACAACGGCTTTCATAAGACCAGTTGACAAGAAATAATTAAACTTCTTAACCTCTCTTTGCTTAATAATGTCCTCGGCGTTTCTTGCATTTAGCGATCCAAAAGAGGTAAAGATATAGAGGACAATTAAAATGATGTTTTTTATACTTTTCATGTTTTGAGAATTTAAGAGTTACACCCATATAATCTGCGTACATAATAAAGTAACAGCTTTTTTCAAAATCTAATTCGTAAATCTTCATATTGCATTTAAATAAAAATCTCTTAACTACTCGGCAAATTAGTGATTTCTTATTCATACTACTATCAGCTTAATTCTCGTATATTCTTTGGCAGTTGCTCCATAAATAAAAGAGTTGAGGGTTTTACTACAGTCAATTGCTTAAATCTCACTAAACATGATAAATCCTTCAAACTAGCTAGTACTTAATTCCAAATTAATCATACCTTTAGTGTAACGCAATAGCTTAACCACTAATTAAAATCATGAAAAATCTAATTTTTCTCGTTACTATTCTTGTATTCTCTTGCTCCCAAGACGAAGCGATAGTTGATTACGCACAAATCGATGGTCAGAATGTCGTTCATAAGATTGATTCGCCAATCAGTAGCAAGAATTTAGTTCATGAGATTGATTACGAAAAATACCCATTGTTATCGGATGGTATTGAATACATACATGACAAAAAATACAAAAAGGCTATTCATATTTTGAATAAAGCTGAAATGGAATATGGAATAAGTACCGATATCTATATGAATAGATCCGCATGCTATTTCCAATTGAAAGATTATGAATCATCTATATCAGACCTAACGAATGCGATTGAAATTGACAGTGATTACATGGCTCTTTTTATAAATAGAGGACTATCTTACTCTTACAATAAAGAGTTTGAGTTAGCAGAACGCGATTTAAATAAAGAAAAAAAGCTTTCCCAAAAGAACCTCTGGTCTACATAAACACTGCAAGTATGCACTTCCAAAGGGGGGGCACTGAATTAGGCTGTTTAAATTTAAATAAAGCAATTCAATTGGGCTACAGGGAAAAATATAAAACAAACATGGCGGATCAAATGCTCGATAAGTTTTGTAAAAACTAACCACAACAATTACTAAAAAAATAGATAAATGAAATATGAAGTCCCTAATTGGCTAATCATTGTTGGAGCAATTGGACAGATGTTTACGGCAGTTATTTATCCTTACATCAGACATATGGTATTTGATTGGTACAATGACATAAAAAAGCTAAAACCTCTAAACCAAGAAATTGCAAAAACATACGGAAGGTATATTCAGGGATTAAACTTCTCATTTGGTTTAATCTCAATCCTTTTAGTGGAAGATTTAAAAAACCAAACAGGTTTGGCTTGTGCTTTGACAGCGCTAATTGCTGCATATTGGACAGGGAAAGTTATAACGCAATTTTCATATTACCCGATGTATGATATTCCTAAAAAAGCCCTATTTAAAATTGGTGAATATTTAATGAATGCCTTGTTTATCACTTTTGCATTAGTGTTCATATGGCTATGTGTAAACAACTTAATTGGGTATTTTGGTGCTTAACCGCACCTACATTCCATACGCGTAAGTTCTCACTTAGACATCAATTCACCACCACTTTCTTCTCCACACTTCCATCCGAATACTGATAAAACAACACTTCACCGTTTTTTAATTTAGTTTCCCTTCCCAGTATATCAACAATGCGAATCAGTTCTCGATCTTTGCTGCTGCTGCTGTATTCTTCTATTCCAACAGAACTGCCACAAAGTTGCTCAAAGAAAAGCCAAGCTTCACGGCTGGCAGAAATATCCATATTCCCCCATGCTCCTGGCCAATCGTGACCACCGCCATTTACTGTATACAGCCATACCTGTGTGCAAGAAGCAAACTGAATGTATTTATCAGAATCTACTGTGCTATTATCTGTGGGGTCAATATCCGGAAACGTGCTTGAGTTAAGTGCCGTTAATCCAAACAAATTCGTGAAAAAGTCAATGGTATTTGGAATACTTGGATAAGCCCCCCAGCCATCATTATTGTTGGGGTCGCCCTGAAAAGGGGTCACATTGTCTTGCGTACCATGAATCTCAAGAATAGAAACCTCGTTAACCGGATTACAGCTGTCCATAATGTCTTGCATAATCATACCGGCTATAGGTGCTACGCCCTTAAATGTTTCGGAAGCCTGACAAGCCAACATATAACTGAAGTCGCCACCATTAGACATTCCCGTACAGAAAACATCCTGACTACTTAATGAATTGGAAGCCTGCAGTGAAGCTATCAGATCCACAACAAAAGCAACATCGTCTACCGTTTGATTGTTTTGAAAATCATACCCCACATTGAAGAAAGTGGTGTTCGAACCATCCTCTGTTCCTTGAGGGTAACAAACAGCAAACCCAAATTCTTCCGCCAGTGCATTAAATTCAGAATAATCCATAATTTCTTGTGCGGAACCGCCATAACCATGACAAACCAATACCAACGGACAATTAGGTGGCGCTGAGCTTGCATGGTAATAAATGTAATCCCGATTACCAAATGTGGCGTATTCAACAGCTTCAATTTCCATTGACATGCTGTCGTTATTCTGATTAAAATCTGGACCTAAACCATTTACATTACTAATGACAACTTCCAAATTACCTAAGCCAGTTGCGGCGAAAGTGAGTAAATCAGGATGTGAAAAATTATAGGTTCCCAAAGAAGGGATAGACAAGGAATTAAAATTGGTCGTGTAAACTGTTCCGCCAATAGTCCAAGAAACATCGAAGGACTGAATGGCATTTAATCCCGTATTGGAAACAATACCTGCAACCGTATTCGGGTTTAAAACATCTACTGTAGTATTAACTGTAAGTGAGCTGAGCGCCAAATCTGTGTCCTCTAATTGAAACACCAAAACATCATCAATACCCCAGCCAAAAAGCCAATTATTGTCATCGAAATAATGAAAGGCAAGCAATACATTTGCGTTGCCCGCCAGTGAATTTAAACTTATTGTTTCAGCATCCCATGCGCCATCATCCGTACCAACAATTGTTTGAAGTAAATTCCATGTAGCTCCACCATTAAGCGAATATTCTATTGTGGCCTCTTCAGTTCCTCCAGACAAGCTTCCTCCATCAAAGTAACTTTGAAATTGAAGCACAACGGATGTCACCGAAGTTAAATCAAGCGGCGGTGTAATTAGGTAATCAACTGTTTTATCGCAATCACATTCATCATCGTTGGTCGCAATGATGTTTCCATGGTCTGCTATACTCCACCATTGACTTTGCAGCGAAGTATTGGTACCCAAAAGATAACCGCCATCTGTAGCGTTCGACGTTTGTGTCCAACCTGCAGGGAAAGTAGCTGCTTCGAAATCTTCTTCTAAAAGAATGGTTTGGCTGAATAGTGATGCCGAAGATAGAGCGATGGCAATCGCTAAAGTAAAAATAGTTTTCATAGTTTTCTCCATTTAACTTAGTGTTTGCTAAAGTTAAAAAATACATCGGATTTCACAAAATTGATTTAGTTCTGGGATTGTCTCGATCAATCGCAGATAGGGTAATAGCCTCTGATTCGAACTCTGATAATTCTTCGGGAGTCATATTCTCTGTTTTGCTGAATTAAAAATTTACACCTTAGATTTTAATTCAATTAACGGAGTTTAGTTTACACTATCCTCAAATGGAGCTTTAGAAGATATCGGAATTTAAAAAAGTGAACCACATTATTGTAGTTCACTTTATACTAATATATTTCTAGAAAATATTTGTCTTTACAACTTCACTATTTTTCCGGACCATTTTTTCTCTCCGTTCTGTTCAATCAAAGCGAA
>CAJQQA010000026.1 GCA_905480355.1 uncultured Flavobacteriales bacterium
CAACATTGTATTGATGCATTAGATCTACCAATTTTGGGCCATCAATAAGGATAATGGAATGATGTGCTTCTCTAGCTTTTTTAATAGCAGAATCATCAAAAGTTGACGTTGTAATAAAAACACCTTTACTTGTATCTCCACTCATTGCTCCAATGAAGTTCCTAATGTCTTTTTCTCTAACTTTATTTTCGTTATATCGTTTAGCTTGGGTATAGATTTTCTCGAGACCTAATTTGTCTTCGTTGATAATTCCATCTATACCACCATCACCTGACTTAGATGTTTCGATAAAGTCTCCATATCCCATTCTTTTAAGAAGGATAAGTATTACCTTTTCGAAGTAATAAGGGTCAATTTCTTTTAGTCTATCTAAAAGTTCAGTTTTCACTTCGGTTTCGATAGTTGAAAATCCAGAATCAATTAGGTCTTGTGGTGAAGCATTTTCCACATTCACATTACCTATCTCTACCTCATCTTCTTTTTGAGTTTTGACGGATTCACGATGTTTGATGAAGTCTTCATCATTCTGAAGGTCTTGTAAACTTAAATTCCCTGTTTTAAGGATATTCTTGCCCTTGTCAGTTATCTGTACAATCCCTCTTTTAGGATATGAAACAAACTGCGCCATTTTGAGGTAAGATTTGCCCCATAAAATACGATCAAGCAAAACATTCGCGCCAGAACTTGTCTTTTGACTCAGCAAATCTTGTGGCAAGTGTGAGTAGTATTTTTCACGAACCATTGAGGCTAATTCCATGCTTGGAAGATATTCTACCGAATTAAGGATTTCTAAAATTGGTATGAATGATTCATGATACTTAGGTAGTTCCATATTTTCCTTTTCTAATTATGCATAACGGTTCCGCTAAAAAGCGTTTCTTGCCTCAGCAAGATATGATTTTTTAGCGATTGTTATAACCGTCCTTTCTTAAATTTCCACACAAACACACCTACACACACACACACATTGAGAAAAATGTATTATTTTAGCCACAAATCAATCAAGGTTACTTCAACTTCCTCTCTCTTCACTTGAGTCGACTTAAGACGAATCTTATAAAAAAAACCACTTAAATGAAGAAAAACAAACTCGTGTTATTTTCACTACTTACCACCTTATCTGTCTCAGCACAAGAAGTCGTGGCCACTCAAGGAGATTCTTACTCCAACGCAAGTGGTAACATCGACTTTACGATAGGCGAAGTGATTATAAACACCGGAACAGATGGAAGCAATGATTTAACGCAAGGTTTTCATCAAACCAATTGGAACTTTGTAGGATTGGAGGATCATTCTCCGAGCTATGAAGCTACCATTTACCCCAACCCAACATCAGAAGTGTTAAACATTAAAACAAGCACGTTCGAGAATGTGACCTACACACTTTATGATGCACAGGGAAAACTCGTATTGCAGGACATTCTTTCTGCAGAACAAACACCCATTCAAGTAAGTCAATTAGCTCCAGGAAGCTACTCACTAACTTTGAATAACCAAACACAAAATTTAAAAACATTTAAACTTATTAAACTCTCGAAATAATGAAAAAACTAATACTATCATTTGTTGCAATAGCAACAATTTCACTAAGCTCTTTTGGGCAGGCTCCAGAAGGGTTTAAATACCAAGCAGTTGTTAGAGATGCTGGCAACACCATTTTAAACAACCAAGCCGTTGGCATGCGAATGACGATCCAGCAAGGTTCTATAGGCGGAACAACGGTTTACCAAGAAACATTTGCACCCACAACCAATGGTTATGGTTTGGTAAACCTTGAAATAGGAAGCGGAACAGTTGTAAGTGGAGACTTTACCACCATTGATTGGGCAAACGGACCTTACTTTATCGAAACTGCTGTTGATATAACAGGAGGTACAAGTTACGCAGTAATGGGGACAAGCCAATTAATGAGTGTTCCTTATGCTTTGTATGCAAAAACATCAGGAAATGGAGCGGGACCAGTTGGTCCACAGGGACCAGCAGGGAACGATGGAGCAACAGGACCACAGGGACCAGCAGGAAACGATGGAGCAACAGGACCACAAGGACCGGCAGGGAACGATGGAGCAACAGGACCACAAGGACCGGCTGGAAACGATGGAGCAACAGGACCACAAGGACCAGCAGGGAACGATGGGGCAACAGGACCAGCAGGAACATACACAGCTGGAACAGGAATTGATATTACCAATAATGTAATTAGTGCTTCTGGTACTTGTGGGTTATCAATAGGCGATACCTACCAAGGTGGTATCATCTTTTATTTGGATGCCTCAGGCTGTCATGGTTTAATTGCTGCACCATCTGATCAAAGTACAGGAGCCCAATGGTACAATGGAGCCTTTATGGACACTAAAGCTTATGGAAGCGGATTGCTTGAAGGAAAGTATAACACTGTAATTATTAATATTAATCAAGGAGGAGCGACTTCTGCTGCTGCTATTTGCGGTAACTTATCGTTGGGAGGTTATAATGATTGGTATTTACCTTCAATTGAAGAATTGAATAAA
>CAJQQA010000027.1 GCA_905480355.1 uncultured Flavobacteriales bacterium
ATTCAAAATCAGGTTTAGTTATACTGAATGGTTTTTCCGAATCGGATTTAAAAATCAAGCTTACTCCCGTGAAAAATGAATTGAATATCATTTACTACGGCACAATTTATTATGACCAAGATTTTTCTATTTTATTGAGTACTATAAGCTCTTTAAAAGAGAAAACAGACACAAAAATAATTATTCATTTTATTGGTGTTGGACTATTCAAAGATATCATCCTAAACCATATCAAGAATTATAATGTGGATATAAAACTAATTCCTAAAATGGGGAAATATGAATTATCAAGATATCTTTCGGTAGCCGATTTATTATTTTTAACCTCCTATAACAAAACAAAAGGAATCTATCCTGTTAAAATATTTGACTACTACAAAACTGGCATCCCAATATTACTGGTGCCTTCTGATAAAAGTGTCATGGAAAATTTTATTATTAAATCTAATTCTGGCTATGTGGCGAACAATACTAAAGAATGCGAAGATATTCTTCTAGAATTAATCTGTAAAAAAAATAAAGGAGAAACAACTATTTTTTTTCAAAATACTAAATATGCCAGTCAATTCAGTAGAAAATATCAAACAAAAAAATTAGCTCAAATTATAAAAAATATCATCTAGCAAACTCACCTTTTATTAAAAAAAAAATATCTTAGATTTCAGCTTGACTAATAATTCCGCACATACCAATTGTCTAATTTGTAATTCTGCAGAGCTAAAGGAACTTAAAAAGTTCTCTACAGCAGCGTTGATTCAATGCAAGCAGTGTTCTTTTATTTTTTGTAAAAACAGACCAAGTGATCAACATTTACAAAATTACTATGGGGATAGTTATGAAAGGACTAAGTACTTCTCACCTATCACACGAACTCGATACAACGAGCTATTAGACGCTTTTGAAAAACATCGATCATCAAATAAGATTTTAGATATCGGCTGTGGCTATGGCTTTTTCTTAGAAGTTGCGAAAGAGCGTGGCTGGGAAGTCTATGGTACCGAATTATCTGATGAGGCTATTGCCGTTTGTCAAACTAAAGGGATTAAAACATTTAAGGGGAAAATAATTGATAACAGCTATTCTGATGAGGAATTTGATGTCATCACATCCTTTGAAATGATTGAACACATCAACTACCCGATTGAATATACTGAACAAATTAAACGACTCTTAAAACCTGGAGGAAGGGCATACGTTACGACGCCAAATTTCAACGCTGTCCTTCGTTATAGGCTGAAAGAAGCATACAATATCATTGGATATCCAAATCACTTGACTTATTTCACAAAAAACACGCTGCAATCATTATTTGAACAACATGGTTTTGAAACATTAAAAATACAAACTACTGGTTACAGTGTTACGCGAAAAAAAACGAGTCAAGGAAAGAGTAACCAAGATTATGTTTCAGAAACATCAGATGATGAAATGTTGCGATATAAAATAGAGAACAGTGTATTGCTTAAAGCTGGCAAACACACTGCAAACTGGGCACTCAATAAATTAAAGATTGGTGACAGCATTAAGGCGACCTTTATAAAGTCAAATAGCAAGAAGTAAAATGAGAAGCTAGTTTATTTGGATAACACGGGCATCTCGGCTGCGCTCGATGACCGGTTTGTTTATGCTCGATGACCGTTCCGTTTATGCTCGATGACCGTTTTGTTTACTCTCGATGACCGGTTTTGTTTTCTTCTGATGTCCGGTTTGTTATTATTCGAAGCTACACGGACGTCGAGCGCAGCCGAGACGCCCGTGAACTTATTTCAGGAAATGACTTTCATTTTTACATTCCGATAATTCTTTCAATTTTTCAAACTCCCCTTCGATTAAAGCTTCTTTTTTTTTATTGCTCCAACCTTGCACTTGCTTTTCTCTATAGAATGCTCTGTCTATTCGATCAAATTCTTCAAAATAAACTAACTCAACCGGTTGATGCTTTTTAGTATAGTTTGCGCCTTGTTCATTTTGATGTTGTTTCACTCTTTTTTCTAAATATTTTGTGCTTCCAGTGTAATACGTTTTATTAGAACATTTTAAAATGTACATATATCCTTTCATTTGAATTATGTTTGGTTGTTTTTGGTTATTTAAGTTACAAAAAAAACCTGGCATCTCGGCTACGCTCGATGTTCGGTTTGTTTTCTTTTGATGTCCGGTTTGTTATTATTCGAAGCTACGCGGACATCGAGCGTAGCCGAGATGGAAGCGTTAAATCCATTTTTTTCTTTATTAATACTTGTTGATTTCGAGACTCCACGGGCATCTCGGCTGCGCTCGATGACCGTTTTGTTTATGCTCGATGACCGTTTTGTTTACTCTCGATGAGTTTTGTTATTATTCGAAGCTACGCGGACATCGAGCGTAGCCGAGATGGAAGCGTACGATATTTTACTATCTTTATCCTCATGTGCGGAATAGCTGGATTTATCGATTACACCTCATCTTCGTCGAAGTCAATTTTGACCGACATGACCACTACCCTATCGCATCGAGGTCCAGATGGATCAGGTCATGAAGTCTATCAACTAAATAATACTCAAGTTGGTCTAGGCCATAGAAGATTATCTATTCTTGATTTATCCGAAAATGGCAAGCAACCAATGAGATACAAGCATTATGTTCTATGCTTCAATGGTGAGATCTATAATTTCGCAGAAATAAAAGACGAGTTAAAGGCCCTTGAACATAAATTCATAGGAGATTCTGATTCTGAAATGATCTTGCATGCATATGAAGAATGGGGTGACAAATGCATCGATAAATTTATCGGAATGTTTGCTATTGTAATTCTTAATGAAGAAGATAACCTTGTCTTTTGTGTCAGAGACAGAACTGGTGTTAAACCCTTTTTCTACTATTTAAAAAACGGTTTGTTTCTTTTTGCTTCGGAATTAAAAGCGTTTCATGAACATCCGTTTTTTGAAAAAGAAATTGATTTAAAATCAGTTGGAGCTTACATGCAGTATGGATCTGTTCCAACCCCTCATTGTATATTTCAGCATTCTAAGAAGTTGAAGCCCGGCCATTATTTTACACTTTCGCTAAATCAACAACCAGATTCATTGAACGACATTCAACAAGTTCAATACTGGAATGTCTACGATGCTTACAATTCTGATAAATTAGATATGAGCTATGACGAGGCTGTCATTCAAACAGAATCAATTCTTCAATCATCTTTCGATTATAGAATGGTTGCTGATGTGCCCGTTGGAATATTTTTGAGCGGAGGGTATGATAGTGTATGCGTAACTGCTCTTTTACAAAAGGAACGCAATACAAAATTAAAAACGTTTACAATTGGAGTACCCGATATTGGACTGAATGAAGCTCCTTACGCGAAAGAAATAGCGAATCACATTGGAACAGATCATACAGAAATCACATGCTCTGAAAAAGAAGCGATAGAGCTAATTAAGGAGCTCCCTTTTCATTACGATGAGCCATTTGCTGATTCTAGTGCAATTCCAACAACACTTGTCAGTAAAATGGCAAGAAAAGATGTTACAGTTGCTTTAAGCGCAGATGGTGGGGATGAAATATTTGCAGGATATAATCGCTATGATTACATGATGCGGTATGGGAAGAAGTTAAATACAATTCCTGGATTCCTTCGGAAATCTGCCGTAGGAATAATGAAATATATTCCGTCTGAACGAATTCCTATTCTTCGCAATAAATACAATTTTCACAATCGATACGAAAAGCTAAAAGGTGTTCTAAATGATCCTTCCAAGGCGAATATAATGTTGAGTTTAAGTCAGCAATATACCGACGACCAAATGGATGGCTTTATGCAAAATAGCTTTCAGCCTATTGAATCTGCCTATCTGAGTCAAGAATTAAACACAAATGCTTCTTCTTTAGAATACATGATGGCTATTGATTATCAAACATATTTGGTGGATGATATATTACAAAAAGTCGACCGCGCAACAATGTCGCATGGCTTAGAGGGAAGAGAGCCATTTTTAGACCACAGGATAATCGAATTTGCTGCTAGGCTTCCTGATGATTATAAATACCATAATGGCGTTAAAAAGAGGGTTATACGAGATATTGTGCATCAATACGTGCCTTCTGAGTTACTTGATCGCCCAAAAATGGGATTTGCAGTGCCAATTGCGAATTGGTTAAACAATGAATTACGCGAATTGGTTGAAGAATATATTTCAGAAGAGAAAATAGCTCAACAAGGGATTTTCAATTGGTCCTATATCTCGAAAATAACAACTGAGTTTTACGCTGGTAAGAAAGAATACGATACCAAGGTTTGGTACATTTTAACTTTTCAGATGTGGTATGAAAAATGGATGAACTAAAAAAGCCATCTCAATGAGATGGCTTCCATATTGAATTCCTTTAATTCTTTATTTCAAATAGGTATTCATAAAGTCACTTAATGTGATTTGCTCTTCATCTATCGTCACAAATTGAACCCCACAAGAACTTAAGAAGCGTCCCATTACCATTTCTCCTCTTTTATTTTCACCTGTCATATTAATTACCGCTTCTTTCGTTGCGTCATTATATTTCACAGTAAAATAACTTGTATAGTATCCTGAAACTTTCTCTACTCTCTCTTTCGTTAAAGTCGATGGAAGAAAATAGGTGTATTCTTTTGAGTCTTTGCTTTTAATCAACTCAACTTTGCCCTCTGTTTGGGCTGTATTCGATTTTTCTTGTGAAAATCCTGCAAAAGAGAATGCTATCAAAAGAAGGAATAAAAAGCTTGCTTTTTTCATATTATGATTTATTTTTAATCTTATAACGAGTTTAATTCTTCTTAAGTTGTCTCGTTTGATAGCTAAAGTACAATTTTTTTGCCAATTTTACTTTTATGAATCAATTACTCTCTTTTTTCAGGAAAAACACAATTGAGGCAGGCTGTGATGAAGCAGGCAGAGGTTGTCTTTCAGGACCTGTTGTTGCGGCAGCAGTGATTCTCCCGAAAGACTTCAAAAACAAACTGCTTGATGACTCTAAAAAATTAACTGAATCAAAAAGAAAAGCGCTTCGCCCAATTATTGAAAAAGAAGCACTTGCTTATGCAATAGGGGTAGTAAATGAAAAAGAAATTGACGAAATCAATATTTTAAATGCTAGTTTTCTGGCCATGCATCGCGCGATAGACAAATTAGGTATTTCTCCCGAACTACTCTTAATTGATGGAAATCGATTTAACGCTTACCTTGAAACGGAACACGAATGCATCATTAAAGGTGATGGAAAATACCTTTCAATTGCTGCTGCATCTGTTCTTGCTAAGACATATCGAGATGATTTCATGGAGGATTTACACCAAGAGTTCCCTGTTTATTGTTGGGACAAAAACAAAGGATATCCGACAAAAAAACACAGGATAGCAATATTAAACAATGGCGCCTGTAAATACCACCGAAAAACATTTACCCTACTTCCGGCCAATCAACTTTCCCTTTTCGAATGAAAAAATTCAATATTCGATGCTACGCAATAATCATCAACGATAGGAATGAAATATTACTGTCAGATGAGTTATTAGGCAAACACTTCTTTACGAAGTTTATAGGTGGTGGGCTCGAATTTGGAGAAGGCACAAAAGACTGTGTTCTAAGAGAAATCAAAGAAGAAATTGGACTTGAAGCAAGCGTCGATGAACTTTTCTATGTGAACGACTTCTTTCAAGAATCGGCTTTTAACTCCAGTGAGCAAATTGTAAGTTTTTACTTTACAATAAAGACAATTGATTATCACTTAATTCCCATTGCTGCCGATTACCATGGTACGGAGAAAAAAGGTGAACGATTTCGTTGGCTTTCCATTGATGAATTATCCGTCAATGCTGTTACGTTCCCTATAGATAAAGAAGTTGTGAAAAAAATAAACAAAACGTTTGGTAATTTGCAAGCCAACTAATTTAAGCTCAGCTGCCGCGTATTTCTTTGGGAAATACACCTTCAAAATCCCCGTAAAGTAATTATACAGCTATTTCAAGTCTAAAGGAAATTCCGCTGAAATTAAGTTAAGTTAATGAACAATACACTTCCGTTATTTTAACTTTTCATTTTCGCGGTGTCTATTCTCATCCCGTTTGGTCTTTTTTTTGAAGTTTTCTGCCATCGCTTTTTCTAAGTCGATACCGGTTTGATTTGCCAAACAAACTAACACAAAAAGAACGTCTGCAAGCTCTTCTCCCAGGTCTTTTCCTTTATCACTTTCCTTTTCACTTTGTTCGCCATAACGCCTCGCCATAATACGAGCGACTTCCCCTACCTCTTCCATGAGCATTGCAGTATTCGTCATTTCATCGAAATAACGAACGCCATACTCATTGATCCAATCATCTACCTTTTTTTGTAAGCCTTCTATCGTCATAATTCAACTTCTAATTAATTACTCCTTATTCTTAGAATCTATACTAATTGTTACTGGCCCATCATTGATTAAAGCAACTTTCATGTCTGCTCCAAATTCTCCGGTTTCAACTTTAGTTCCAGAATTTTTCTCTAAAGAATCAATAAAGTATTGATACAATGGAATAGCGACAACGGGTCTTGCAGATTTAATATAACTCGGTCGGTTCCCTTTTTTTACTGATGCGTGAAGCGTAAATTGACTAATCACCAAAAATTGACCTCCAATGTCTTTACAATTAAGATTCATCTTTCCTTCCTCATCATTAAAAATTCTAAGTCCAATAATTTTTTTAATCAACCAATCAGCGTCTTCTTTTTTGTCTTCATGCTCAATCCCTAGTAATATAAGCATTCCATGCTCGATTTCACCCTTCAATTCTCCTTCTGATTGAACCATTGCGGAACTCACTCTTTGAATGACTATTCTCATGCGAAATCATTTTTTCTATGGATATCATTTTCATCTTCCTCCATCAATTGCATGTAGGTTGAATATCGACTTTCATCAATTCCACCACTTTCTACGGCATCTTTAACGGCGCACTTAGGTTCATTGAGGTGTTGACAATTATTGAACTTACATTCTCCTAAAAGTGATCTCATTTCTGGAAAATAGTGAGAAATAACGGCCTTGTCTAAATCAACAATCCCGAAAGCTCTAATTCCTGGAGTATCTATAATATAACCTCCAGATTGAAGTTTATGCATTTCAGCAAAAGTAGTTGTATGTTTCCCCTGATTATGTGCTTCAGAAATTTCTCCAACTGTGATATTCAGGTTTGAATCTAGTGCATTCACCAAAGTACTCTTCCCTACTCCACTATGACCTGAAATCATGACCTGTTTTCCATTTATTTCATCCTTTAAAAAGGCAATTTGCTTTGGATCTAATGCAGATATTTTATGACCTTGATACCCAATTCTTTCATACATATCAATTAAAGCATCTACATACTCTAGGTCATCTACTGAATAATTATCGATTTTATTAAAAAGCAATTTTGTTGGAATGCGGTATGATTCTGCTGAAACTAGAAAACGATCTATAAATGCAAGATGGGTTACTGGAGAATGTATTGTAACTAACAAATAAGCGCAATCGACATTCGCGGCAATTATTTGTTTCTGCTTACTTAGATTAGTTGATTTTCGAACAATATAATTTCTTCTTTCATCATAACTCTCGATAAGCCGATTGCCTTCTTCATCAATTGTCTCATTAAGAGAAACCACATCACCGACAGATATTGGATTCGTAGATTTTAATCCATCCAAACGCATTTTACCACGTATTCGACAATTAACAATTGAGCCATCATTTAATTCTACAGTGTACCACTTTCCTGTCGATTTTAATACAAGTCCTTTTTCTGACATAAAGTAAAAGTAATCAAGAATGAAGAACTGTGAATGATGAATAGCATTTTTAATTTGAGAATGCCACTTAGATTGGCTTAATTAGTCTAACTCTTAATGAATCGTTTTGTACTTGTTCTCCTATTCATCTTCATTTGCAAAATATATACGCCCGATTGAATCGATGAAAGATCAACTTTTGTTGTCTTTGCTTGAATATTGCTCTGGAAAATCATTTTTCCTGTGATGTCAGTAATCAAAACTGCTTCATGAGTTTCGTCAGTTGAAATGACTAAATCATTTAGAACGGGGTTAGGATAAATAATGAAATTGTTGTCATCCAGCTCATCCATTCCTAGAGCGCAAGAAATTGAAGTGCTTGCTACTTCTTGGAGAACTCCGTTAGAGATACTCCAGTTTTCCCATATCCCACCAGTTCCTGTTGACCAATCTGCAAGATTAAATGTTTTCGAGCCATCCATAGTCGCCTGAATGTGATACACTTTTAATGCTTCACCATTCCTATCCCAATTCAAAGGTGTGTCAGGAGAACAATCTTCTGGCGTGTAGTCTGGTAATTCACAATTCGGCTGAATAAAATAGACATTTTCATCGTAAGCTGGCCATTCTCCATAGGCTCGAGCCATTCCATTTTCATCAATACAAACAGCGGTATATTCATCACAGGCTATACCTTTTCCAACTACTCCATAATCTGTTAATATTCGAGCTAAAAAAACTGCTTGTCTTCCTTTTCTGTTAGGATTATCGTAATGTGTATCTGTAACAACATCTTCCAAGTAATCATTTTTAAGAAATGTTGTGGAATCTACAGTTACATCAAAGTCGTATGGATTAGTAAGAGCCGTTGCGGATGTTACAGTCCCATTTTCTGCTGAAAAATAATACTTTCCTTGTATTGCCATTCCAGCGCTCGTACCCCCAATAACAATATTTCGTTGTGCCAAGCCTAAATTGATTAAACTATCTACAGGCGTATTTCTCCAGTAGGACACATAATTCGATTGATCACCACCGGCAAACCAAATAGCTTCTGCTTTTTGGATTCTTTCTTGAACATAGCTATCATTTGACGCATTAGAATTATTAAACACAATTGTTTCAACAGAATTAACGGTTACACCTAATTGGGAAAACATGTAATCATTGTACCCATCTGAGCCGCTTGTTCGAAGAACGAGTACATCTCCTCCATTAGCTCTTTGTAGGAACCATTTCATGGCTTCATCATGTTCTGTCGCCCCCCCCATTAAACAAACACCGCCTTGTGGAAATGCTCCATAATCTAGAGGGGATCCTGTAAAGTAACTCGTATAGTTTTGACTGATTCCCACAATTGGGAATAATATAAAAAGTAGTAACATCGTTTTCATAATAGCAAGATACTTAAATAAAGTATAACCAGATAAGGTTGTTCTTAATCTATCCTCTACTATTAATGGTACCTGTAGGCTTTTTCTTATTTCAAAGTAACAACACTCTCCCCAATAACAATTGAGTAATATCGCTCTAAACTAATAAAAGCGACACTTTAACAGAAGTACCCTTTGTATTATTTAAACTACAGTTAATCTTTCCATTGTAGAACTTGATAAGGTTTATACTGGTTATTAAGCCAAGTCCTACACCCTGTTGTTCTAGTTTTGCTCTGTCAAACTGAGAAAAAGCCCCTATGGATTCTTTTGTTTTATCATCAATTCCTAATCCACTTTCGGTAATCGTAATGTGAACATGAGTATCATCAGTTTGGGCATCAACTTCTACTGCATCACCTTTGTTTGACATGGGTGATCAGAGTGTATACTCTATTCCTTTATTTTTGCTTAAATTTATCATCTCAATCAGAAATATATCACACATGAAAATGAATGCAAACAATCGATTTGTTCGGTTATCTCTAGTAACACTTACATTACTAATGTTTTCTTCGTCAGCAACATTTGCACAAAGGAAGAAATCTAAGAAAAATACTCCGCAAGCACAGAACTTAAAAAAAACAGGCCCGAAGCCTTACTCTAAAGTTATAACAAAAGACGCCGTTTCTGATATAGGTTTGTTTTCTGTTCACAGAGTTGACGAGAAGCATTACTTTGAATTACCAAAAGATTTATTAAACAAAGAAATATTAGTCGTAAGTCGGATTTCAGGACATGTAAATGGATTAAACTTTGGTGGAGCTGGAATGAAATCTAGACCACAGCAGGTTATTCGATTTGAGCAGCTCAATGAAAAGATTCTTATGCGCTCTGTTTCTTATAATAATGTAGCGGAGGAAGGAACACCGATTTATACATCAGTAATCAATAATAATTTTGAACCAATCATTAGCACATTTAATATTGCCGCATATTCAAAGGATACATCATCTGTTGTTCTTGATGTGACAAGTTTGTTTACATCAGATGTAGAAATGATAGGTGCATTACAGAGCTATGAAAGAAAGCGTTTTAAAATAAGAGGTTTGGATAAAACTCGGTCATTGATTACTGAGATGAATGCCTTTCCAGAAAACGTACAAGTTAAACACATACTAACATATAGAGGAGATGCATTGCCTGACAATCAAACTACAGGAACACTTTCAATTGGAATGACTCAATCATTCATACTTCTCCCTGAAGACAAGATGCAATCGCGTTATTCGGATGAACGTGTCGGGTTTTTCTCTTTGAGAAAAATCGATTATGGTTCAGATGAACAAAAGGCCGCAACACAAAAGTTAATTACTAGATGGAGATTGGAGCCAAAAGATTGGGCAGCATATAATCGAGGAGAACTAGTAGAGCCTATTAAACCTATTGTTTATTACATTGACGCTGCTACACCTGAAAAATGGAAAAAGTATATTAAAATGGGGGTAGATGATTGGCAAAAGTCATTTGAGAAAGCAGGATTTAAGAATGCAATAAGAGCAGAGTATGCTCCAACCCCTGAAGAAGACCCAGAATGGTCTCCTGAAGACGTTCGTTACTCAGTGATTAGATACATTGCGACAGACATTCAAAATGCTCAAGGTCCACATGTACATGATCCAAGAACTGGAGAAATTCTTGAAAGTGATATACTATGGTATCACAACATAATGAACCTTTTAAGAAACTGGTATTTTATTCATACTGCTGCAGTTAATCCTCAAGCTCAAAATGTAAAATTTGATGATAAAGTAATGGGGCAATTAATTCGTTTCGTTTCGGCTCATGAGGTAGGACATACGCTCGGTTTACCGCACAACATGGGATCGAGTGCTGCTTATTCAGTAGACTCGTTGAGATCTCCTTCATTTACATCAACACATGGCACAGCTCCTTCAATAATGGATTATGCCAGATTCAATTATGTTGCTCAACCTGGAGATGGTGTTACTAATTTTTTTCCAGGAATAGGTGAATACGACGATTGGTCTATCGAATTTGGTTATCGATTAACTGGAGAAAATGTAACTGCTGAAGAAGAAGAAGAAACGATTAATAAGTGGATTCTTGAAAAGGCAGGGAAACCTGAATTCAGATTTGGAAGACAGCAAGGTGAGTCAATTGATCCTTCGGCACAAACCGAAGATTTGGGAGATGATGCTATTAAAGCAAGTGACCTTGGGATAGAAAATCTAAAGAGAATTGCTGATAAATTATTGGAATGGGGTACTGAAGATGGTAAAGATTACGCTGATTTAAGTGAACTATATAGTGCAATGGCAGGACAATTCAATCGCTATATGGGTCATGTTTCCAATAATATTGGAGGAGTTGAAGGAGACACGAAAACAACTGATCAAGCAGGAGCAGTTTATACGCCAACATCAAAGGAGAAGCAACAACGCGCCGTAGATTTCTTAAATCGTCAATTGTTTGACACCCCTAAATGGATGATTGATACTGAAATTTTGGACAGAATTGAGGCATCAGGAAATGTAAATAGGATTATGAAAATTCAAACACGTACATTGAACGGTGTTTTGTCTAACAATCGTCTAATTCGTATGATTGATAATGAGGCTGCTAATAAAAATGAGGCCTATACAGCTTCGGCTCTATTTTCTGATTTACACAAAGGGATTTGGACCGAATTGAAATCGGGTAAGAAAATTGAAGTTTATCGAAGAAACCTACAGAAAGCGCATATCCAACGCTTAGAATTTTTACTCACTTCGAAGAATATAGAATTTACGAATTCAGATATCCCTTCATTATCTCGCGCATCGCTTGAAAAGTTAAAGACAGAAGTGAAAGTATCTATAGGAAGACAGACTGGGGTTTCAAGAGATCATTTAAAAGATGTTCTTGTTCGTATTGAAGATGCTTTGGAGGGACATCGTGTCTATTAAATTTTTGAGATATTTTAAATCTCTTCTATTAATGGTACCTGTAGACTTTTTCTTATTTCAAAGTAAC
>CAJQQA010000028.1 GCA_905480355.1 uncultured Flavobacteriales bacterium
TTACTTCATCGAAAAGCTTCGAAATATTATCTATACCAACGTAATTGTTGCTTTTTCAACGGGAGTTCTTTCCGCGGGATTTTGTCATACGCTCAATATTGAAAACTGGTTATGGTATGGTCTTCTGTCATTTTTCTCAACTTTTTCAGTTTACAATGGACAGCGCTTGTTTAAATCAAGCACTAAAAAAACACCTTGGCTAAGCTGGGTGGAGAAGAATCAAACGATTATTTTTTTAGGCGCCATCATATCATTCATCATGACGGCTATGATTTTTTTAAAAATTCAAAAAATAACATTAAACCTAGGGCTATTGCTTGCTGTATCAAGTATAATTTCGTTTTTTTATGTGATAAGAATTCGCGGTAAGAACATGAGAGAGCTGCCGTTTATTAAAATTCATTTGATTTCCTTCACATGGGTTGTTGTTTTAATACTTTTTCCAATGCTAAACGAAGAAATAGATACAGCTGTCATAGATTTTTCGATTGCTCACTATGCATACGTTCTTGCAGTAACTATTCCTTTTGATATACGTGATTTAAAGTACGATTTGCCAAGTCAAAAAACGATACCTCATTTTTTTGGGATATTTGGAGCGAAGGCAATAGGTGTTATTTTACTATTGTTTTTTGATGGTTATATGATTAGTATTCTTGATGATTTAATGTTTAACACGCTATTTCATAGCGCTGTTGTCATTCAAGTTGTTTTAGTAATTTTCATGAATGAAAAAAGATCAGACGCATACTGCGCTGGTCTTATTGACGGCTCAATAGCACTTTTAGGCTTGAGCTACTTCTTGCTTTAGCAGCAAAATCTCGAGGAAAAACAATCTAAAACTTTATTAGATTTAGAATATAAATGTGGTAACTATAAGTGATATTAGCTGCTACTTTTGCTTTTCTTTTTTACTGGAAGCATATAGCGAATGCTCAATTGAAAGGATTGATGACGTTTTATAACATCATTCAGGCCGTCTTTTCTAAAATCAGAAAACCCGAAATTATAGGAAGCATAAAAACCAAATTCATTTTTTTGATACCCGAGCCCTGCTCGCAACCCAAAATCGAAGGCCTTTAAATTGTTTTTATCAGTTGTTTCCGAAAAGCTTTCTTCGTTTGCCTTTGGTAGAAAAGCAGAAAACAGACCACCAGCGCCACCAACACCTCCAAGCCCTAATAGTGTGTCTAAATCAATTGTTGAGAGAAGAGGAGTGTCAGAAGTTATTTTATCTTTTCGTTTAGAAGAGACCATAAAGCCAGCATACATTCCAGCGGAAAGGCGAAAGCCAGAAAAATTTAAAACAGCTAGAACAGGAATCTCGATGTACGACTGCGACTGTCGTGACTCAATTGTAGAATATGTATTTAAGTCGATACCAGGCACTGATATATCCGGCCCTAAAAATGAGAGAAACGAAGCAACGCTTGTGTCAGCATCTGTTGTTAATTGCCTTTTTTGAGTTAAATAGATTCCAGATTCTATTGAAATGAGATTATTAATTTTATAGTCAATAGCACCGCCAACATGAAGTCCAAGCTGAAAGTTATCGCCACTTTGCTGTTTTTCTACAGCGATAATGTTTAAGCCCAATACTGGCCCAACAGCTATCGTTTGTGAGTTTATTGAAAAGGTAAATAGTAGTATGAAAAGTGAAAAAAGTAATTTCATGATTGATGTTTAGTTATGTAAATAATGCCTTGACCACTTCAGTAATCTTACCACAAAGGACAAGCTCTATTTTAAAGTTTTTTTGGCTGATTCCTTTGTTGTACTTAGAGATCACAATTTTATCAAAGCCTAATTTTTCTGCTTCATAAACGCGTTGATCAACCCGATTAACTGGACGAACTTCGCCAGACAATCCTACTTCTGCAGAGAGCGCAATGTTTTTTGGTATAGGCATGTCGGCATTTGAAGAAAGCACAGCACAGACAACCGCTAAATCCATTGCTGGGTCATCTACTTTGATTCCTCCAGCAATATTTAAAAAGACATCTTTTGCCCCTAATTTAAACCCACACCGTTTCTCCATAACTGCCAAGAGCATGTTAAGTCGTTTACCATCAAACCCAGTAGAAGAACGCTGTGGTGTGCCATATGCCGCAGAACTTACCAAGGCTTGAACCTCAACAAGCATTGGCCGCATTCCTTCAAGCGTTCCCGCGATTGAAATACCACTTAATGAAGCGTCTGTGTTAGTAATTAATATTTCTGATGGATTGTCCACTTGACGTAATCCAGAACTAACCATTTCGTAGATTCCTAGCTCATTTGTACTTCCAAACCTGTTTTTTATTGACCGTAATAAACGATAAACATGATTTCTATCTCCCTCAAATTGTAAAACAGTATCAACCATATGCTCCAGCACCTTCGGGCCCGCAAGCGCTCCGTCTTTGGTTATGTGGCCAATTAAAAAGACTGGAACATTTGTTTGTTTCGCGTACCTCAATAATTGAGCTGTTGATTCACGCACTTGAGAAATACTCCCTGGAGAACTTTCAATATCTGGAGAATAAATGGTCTGAATAGAATCAATTACAAGCAATTGAGGCTGAATTTTTTCGGCTTGTTTAAAGATATTTTGAATGTTCGTTTCCGTAAGGATAAAGCAATCTTTATTCGTTCCGTTAATTCGTTCCGAACGCATTTTTATCTGTTGGTCACTTTCTTCACCTGAAACATAAAGGACTCTTAAACCATCCATGGAAACGGCTAATTGTAAAAGAAGAGTTGATTTGCCTATTCCAGGTTGCCCCCCAAATAAAACTAAAGACCCCAATACAAGGCCACCGCCTAAAACACGGTTTAATTCATCATCTTTTAGTGTGATTCTTTGGTGCTCTCTCTTCTCAATGTTTTGGAGCGTTTGTGCTGTGGCTACTGTGGTTGATTTTGAAAATGCAACCACACTAGGCACTTGCTTATGAATTACTTCTTCAACAAAAGTGTTCCACGCGTCACATGAAGGGCATTTCCCCAACCATTTTGCGGTTTCGTGACCACAACTTTGACAAAAAAATGCTGATTTTACCTTACCCATAACGTCTTAAAGTGAACTAATAAAGATAATGGAAATGTTAGATAAAACTATCCCGCAAAAACTCTTCTTTGAAATTGGCGACACTTCTTCTTCCGCTTCTTGTTTTTACGGGCTCTTTTTCTCTTCTTTTTACCGCGATCATAACCGATAGATATTTCTGAATTATCGCCATTTGATAAAAACAGACCAGTGCTAGCGGGTGCTAAAAAAGAATGAAAAAGAATGAAAATAACAAGCAATAGTTTCATAATCAAAGATTTGAATAGTATCTAAATGAACAGCAAAATAACAACATTATTTTATATAAAAAAAGAAAAACAGAAGATGAATTAATTAGATTTCTAGGAGGGGCATAATTTCCCGAACAAAATTGCTCAAGCGTGATTTTTGAAATGTATTCAATACAAGAGCCAAAACTTACATTAACAAATAGAACACTTTTCATTTATAGCGACTTGTTTCTGAGGTTTAAACTAATTTGTTAATTTTAACAAACGACAAAACTAGTTCTCTATTGCGAAACAAAGTTATTATAATAACCATTCTTTTGATCCTAACAGGGTGTGGGAAACCAGTTGAATTTGGCTTTGAAATAAATGGTTCTTCTTTCGGTTTTTCTGATGGAACGGAGGTGTTTTTATTCGATATAGAAAAGGGAAGAGATGTTCAAAAGTCACTAGTAAAAGAAGGCAAATTTCGATTTTATGGTAGTGTAGAGGGAATTAAAAAATTCTTGGTCCATGATTCAAGGTTTGAATTGTATAAAACTGTTTGGCTTGACAATTCTTCATTTCAAATGAAAGTTTCAAATGGTGATTTTGAATCGGCAAGCACATCCGGAAGTGAAATACAGAGACAAGGGGAGAAATGGGAGGAACGAATAATTCCGTTATATAAAAAAAGGGAGCAACTTTATAAAAAACAAGAAAAGGCAGAAGGCTCAGGGGCCGCCATTAAAACCGCTATAAAAAGAGACATACAGGCTGTTGACAAAGAAATAGTTAATCAAAACCAGAGCTTTATAAAAGACCATTCAGACCTTAAAATAGTTTCATTCTTATTGTTTGAATCCAAAGAGGTTTTTGGCAAAGAAATTACCAAAACCCTATATTCTAATTTTCAAAAGGATATAAAGTTGAATTATTGGGGCCGAAAACTTGATTTATATTTGAACCACTCCTACACTCTTTCTATTGGGGACACCATACCAGAGATTTTATTGGCAGACATTTCCAATAAGGCGATCTCAATAGGGGCTTATAGAGGCGGCTATGTTTTGTTGGAATTTTGGGAATCTAGCTGTCATTCATGCAGTGATGAAAATGCGTTTCTAAGAGAGGCGTATCGAAGCTATCACCATTATGGTTTTGAGATTTATGGAATTAGCTTGGATCATGAAAAATCGAGCTGGCAGCACTCACTAGAAAGGGATAGCGTTAGCTGGACAACAGTGTCTGACCTCGAAGGCTTCAATGGTGATATAGCACTCTGTTTTCAGATTGAGTATTTACCGCTGAATTACCTGATTAACCCTCAAGGCATTGTGCTTTTAAAAAACATAAGGGGAAGAGACCTTTCTGAAGAGCTTGAGAAAATATACACACCAAAAACCTAGTAAGACATTTCCCAAAAGAAGAAAAAACGTCCCGTTTTAGGAAAAACCCAAACACCATAAAAACCTAAACAGCTCTAATATAGCAAGTTATATCAGCGGCTTAATTTTTGGCAAGGCAGAGAGAATATTTAACCCTAAACAACAAATTAAATGAAAAAATTAGTCAAAATTTCAAGCTTAACGCTTGTTTGTGCAGCACTGTTTGCACTAGGAACAATGAGTTTTACGAATTCTACTATAGAAGCAACAGTAGAAACTATTAATTTGGACGCTCCACCAAGCAATAATACTTGTTGTCCTCCAGGTTGGGCTTTAGCTTATTTATATCCTAATGATCCAGCTGCATTTTGGGATAATAACGATGACGGCCTTATTTGCTGGAAATTTTCAGCAATAGGAAACGGAACACCTCAAGGACAAGGCAACGATCCGGCTTATTACCAAAGTAATGTTAAAGACAATAACAGGAGATGTAATTAGTTTATGCACATAATATACATTTAGTGTATATACGGTATTAAAAAATAAAGGTGAGCATTCGTGCTCACCTTTGTTTTTTGGCTTTTTTATATAAGATATAGCGCCCTTTAGTTAACACTTTAATTACCAAAAAAAATGAATAAAAGATTTAAAACGTATGTTAAGGAGTGGTGGAAACGTCACATTGTAGATAATGACCCATTTGAAATAAACCAAAACAAAGAAACGAACGTGTTTATTCAACCGCCCTTCACAAAATAAAGAAGACCTCTCTAAACCAGCCTTTGCATCAATAGCAAAGAGGCCTTACCTCCGATTCACAAACAACAACCATGAAGAATATCGGTTAAACTGCAAATGTTAACGTTCGGAAAGCGATTGTTTACTTTGGGATTTTTCTACTTATTTAATTTTGACTTATAGCATAGATTTGAGGAAAAATAATAATACTTAGAAGCTATGAGAAAAACAGGAAGAATACTATGTAACATTTTTATAATCGGAGCATGTATGAACTTAAACGCGCAAAACACTGATTCTAAATTAGTTGGATACACGCTAGACGCTAATTCGAAAATTACTAAATGTGATGTGACTGCAACCAAGAGAAGCGGCGTTTTAGGAACGATTGAAAGCATTCAAGGATCTACGCTGAATATGCAAATTAATCCGGGCAACACTTACAAAATTGAAATTAATAACGACGAAGTCTATTTTATAGAACATAAAGTAGGAGAAGGTTTTGTGGCAACTAGTTCTATAAATAAGCGTGCGCTATATAATTCAGAGACGTTTACGAATGCTTTGATATATCGAGTTCAAGTTGGAGCATTTCACAAGAGCTCACCCGTTGATCAGTTTGGAGAGGCTCTCTTTAACACGTTTAAAAACGCAGATGATTCCATTATTAGTAATCTTGGAGAAGTGTTCACTGAACAAGTTGATGGCGCTACCATATACATGATCGGATCTTTTAACTCACAAGAAGAAGCGCTTAAGGCTCAAATCAAAATTAGAGAGCTTGGCAATAAAAATGCTTTTAGCGTGATCTGTTACAATAACAAAATAATTTCTTCTGATGAAGCTCAGAAAATAATTGAAGAACAATCGAATTTGATGGTTAATAATTAGTAAACACAAAGTTTAAACAAGAACAAAAAAGTCTTTCAATAATGGAAGACTTTTTTTGATTTGGGCTAGATTCCTTTATTCTTTATTGGGAACAATCAACATTGGAACAAAACGCTGATCATTTCATTCTATAGGTTTTTTGAGAAGCGTTACCTTAATAGTTCACCGGTCAAAATTTTGCAAGAATTAAAAGTTGTTATTTAGTTCAAAAAACAAATTCCCTGGAAATAGTATCGCTAAAACAGGTGACGGGCTTTTCGGCTTATGGATTTTAAACTTATATTGCCCATTATGATAGATTTACCTCCTGCTGAGAATGAAATTAAGTGTGTCACAAACTTTCAAGAACTTGTTTCTACACCCTTTCATGGAGAAATTAATGCGATTTGTTGGCCCCGCAAACTAATGGGGGATTTTTCTGAGATTGTCAAACAGGTAGAATTAAGCGGAAATATTGCGGAGCTAGGTCAAGATGAGCTTCTTGAGCTTCAGCTGAGCCAGCAGGGACAACTTGCCCGCAACATACTTTTAAATGACCTGAGGGCGCTGAAAGATCATGGAGCATCTCCAGTACTTAACCTGATCAAGTGCTATGAGAGAGATGATACCTACCCGTTTTTTCCAACCGATGTTTATTCTTTTCATGTAGATCGTTCTCCCATCCCAACCGACACTTTTTTATGCACTTACTTCGGCGAGCCGAGTGAAATATTGCTAAATTCAGAAGCTACACAAAAAGTGCTTGTGCCTGAAATACGGGAAGAACTTAAAAAAATATATCGTGGAACGGATGAAGGTTTTGAATCATTTTTAAGGGAATATTTCTTTGATTTACATTATCGAGCCAAACCTAAGGCGCGCCCTATCAGCCTTGGTCTAGGAGGCCTATGGAGGCTCGCGGTTGACCGCCCTGAAAGCCAGGTTTCTCCTTGTCTTCACCGTGCACCTAAGGAAAAAACCGGACAGAATCGTTTACTGATTATATGCTAAAGAACAATTGAATTTATACTTGTAATCTCTTTTATTCTTTTATCGACGAAAGAAGTTGTATGTTCGACGTAATCGTCAATTTGTTTTTTTAATCAAAATAAGCAACTTAAATCAGTTGATTGCGTTATAAGAATATGTAAGTTTGTTTACCTAATGCTCAGATTGCTATTCAAATGTTCTAAATTATTGTTTAAGTGCTAACATGATTAAATTTATTTTTCCTGTTTCTAGAATTATTCTGCTTTTTTTGGCAGTTGCAACAGGAAACTTTTCCTATTCGCAATATCCAACAACAACAAATTTTGGCAACTATAGTGGTTGTACTGGAGCAATAGAATATTTAGATTTCGATTTCACATCTACGATTTCTAATGTTATAACTCAAGCAAATATAAATATTCAAAATACGGATTTTGAATGCTGTGGTGAAGCTCAAAATGTTGGGTGTCTATTTTTTAATGTGGTAGTTGACCCCGGCGCAACTGGTGTGCAGTTTCAACAAACCGGAGCAGGTGGTAATATTGATATCTATTATGATAATTGTGGTGAGGTATATGGAGCGAATGAAGACATTTGCCTAGACCCAAACAATGTTTTTTTAGACCCCCTTACCGGAGAGAGTTATCACCGATTTATGTTTTGCCGTTCAGGGCAAACTACCTATGATTTTACATTTATTCAAATTATACCCCTTTTCCCTGAAGACGTTTCTGTAACTGAAGGCTGTACAATTCCTTTAAGTGTTGCCGATCTTGATCCTGCAACAGTTGTTTGGAGCTCAACCTCCCCTGGTTTTCCTGGCGAATGGAATAATTTACTTTCAGGTGGCTCTGCTCCAGGAATATCAGGTACTCCATATACATCGGTGGCTAATGGAGGAAACTTAACAGCAGGTGTGCTTGACGTAATTGTAACACCAGTTCCTGGCTCACCTTTAGTAGTAACCTATGAAATATGTGGTTCATTACCAGGTGCTTGTGACACATTAGTTTATTGCGAGGAAGTTACGGTTTCTATTTTTCCAGATTTGTTTGCTGATGCTGGACACGATGTTGCTTTTTGTCTAGGCACAACAGTCCCTGTAGTTTCTACAGGAACGGCTATAGGAGGCACTCCACCCTTCACTTATACTTGGGTAGGAATATCAGGTCCTGGCACTGGCTTCAGCTATTCCGTAGTTGACCCTGCAAGTACTGCTGATGTGACTTTTTTATTAATAGGAGAATACGAATTAACAATAACAGATGTCAATAACTGCGCTACAGGAATAGATACCGTTGAAGTATTTGAATACGATACAGACATAGTAGCCTTTATCCCTACTGCGGATGTTGTAATCTGCTATGATCCAACGCCAACAATTACGATTGAAGGATATGTTACTGAAACATTTACTGGAGATTGGACATCTTCAAATGGCGGAACTTTTGGAACGATTCCTATTAACAGCCCTGGAGCAGTTGCAGGTATTGGCCCAGCTGTATCTACAACATGGACACCTGTACCAGGCACAACGGGCATAGTAACTTTAACACTAACACCAACTAACAATGCTGGTTGTCCAATAACTCCAGCGACAATTGATATAGACTTAACGCAGTTCAACACCACTTTAAGCGGTTTAGAATCTAATGTTACTTGTAATGCATTAAATGATGGGGCAATTGATTTAACATTAACCCCAGGAACTCCTGACTATACTGATGGAGGGGTAACATTTGATTGGAATAATGATGGTACTGGAGACAATGATGACACCGAAGATTTAACTGGTTTAACACCTGGAACTGCCTATGCTGTAATTGTAACAGATGAAAATGGTTGTGTTGGTCCGGCAGGTCCATTCATTATAACAGAACCATTACCATTAGTAGTAACAATTGCAGGTGATGCATTATTATGTAATGGCGACGCTGATGGAAACGTAACCGGAACAATAAGTGGAGGAACTGCTCCATATACAATTACACTCGATGAAACGGGAGCTACTTTAGCTGTAGCAACTGATGGAGGATCATACGACTTTACAGGCTTAAGCGCTCTTATTAGTGGAGGTTTTGATACTTACAATGTCACAGTAACCGACAACAATGGTATTACAGCTGGATGTTTAGAAATTGCAGGTCCAGTCAACATGATTGAGCCATTACCACTTGTTGTTACCATCAACGGTGATGCTTTATTGTGTAATGGAGACGCTGATGGAAACGTAAC